>JASLDK010000118.1 GCA_030145945.1 Nocardioides sp. | reverse complement strand
CCGACCGCCACCCTGACCTACCAGTGGCTGCGCGCCGGCGCCGCGATCAACGGCGCGACGGCGGCCACCTACCAGCCCACCGTGGATGATCTCGGCAAGAAGCTGTCGGTCACGGTGACCGGCACCTTGAAGAACTACGTGACCACCTCCAAGACCTCGCCGGAGACGCCCGCCGTCGCGCCTGGCGCTTTCAGCGCCACCCCCGCGCCCACGATCTCGGGCACGGCGAAGGTCGGCGAGACGTTGACGGCGACGGTTCCTGCGTGGACTCCTGTCGCAACTACGACCACGTTCCAGTGGTTCCGCGGCGGTGTGGCGATCGCCGGTGCGACCGCGGGCACCTATGTGCTGACCGCGGCTGACGCAGGCAAGACGATGACTGTCACGGCGACCGGCACGAAGGCGGGCTACACGACGGCGGCCTCGGCTGCCTCGGCGCCGACTGCTGCCGTGGCTCTGGCTTCCTTCACGTCGACACCGGCGCCGACCATCACCGGCACCGCGGCGGTCGGGCAGACGCTGACGGCGAACCCTGGGACGTGGGTTCCCGCAGCGACCCCGACCTACCAGTGGTTGCGTGCGGGTGCCCCGATCGCCGGTGCGACAAACTCGACGTACTCGCTCGTCGCTGACGACCAGGGCAAGACGATCACTGTGAGCGTCACCGGTTCCCGGTCTGGTTACACGCCGGTGACGAAGACCTCGGCGGCTACTGCCGCCGTGGGCGTCGGCACGTTCACCGGCACGCCGGCGCCGACGGTCTCGGGTACGGCGAAGGTCGGCGAGACGCTGACCGCGACCGTTGCGGCGTGGACGCCGGCGGCGACCACGACCACCTTGCAGTGGTTCCGCGACGGTGCCGCGATCAACGGCGCCAACGCGGGCACCTATGTGCTGACCGCGGCTGATGCGGGCAAGACGATGACTGTCACGGCGACCGGCATGAGGGCCGGCTACACGACCGTGACCTCGGCAGCGTCTGCGCCGACTGCTGCCGTGGCTCTGGCTTCCTTCACGTCGACACCGGCGCCGACGATCACCGGCACGGCGGCGGTCGGGCAGACGCTGACGGCGACCGTTCCGGCGTGGACGCCGACTGCAACCACCACCACCTTCGAATGGTTCCGTGGTGGCGTTTCGGTCGGGTCGGGGGAGACCTACGTCGTGACGGCGGCGGACGCGGGCAGGACGATCACGGTCAAGGCCACGGGGACGCGGGGCGGCTACGCAACGGCGACCTCCGAGGCTTCAGCGGACGTGCCGGCCGCGGCCGAGAGCGCGCCCGTTGCAACGTTCGACCAGGCGCCGGTGCCGGTCATCAAGGGCAAGGCGAAGGTTGGCACGAAGCTCAGGGCGAAGACGGGCGTCTGGTCGCCCACGCCGACAAACGTCACCTACCAGTGGTACCGCAACGGCAAGGTGATGAAGGGCGCCACGAAGGCGGCGTACAAGCTGAAGGCGAAGGATCGGCGCAAGCGGATCACGGTCGTGGTGACGGCGAGTCTCCCAGGTCACGCTGCGGTCTCGCAGACCTCCCGCGCCACCAAGCGGGTCCGCTGACCGCGGGAACCACGAAATCAGCACGTCGATCCGACGGCCCATCTCAACCGAGGTGGGCCGTCGGTCGCATTCTGTGGCTGACTACGGTGGACGCATGCTCGTTGCTTTCAGCATCAGTCCTTCCGTCTCCGACGACATCGGCGGCGTGTCCGACGCGGTCGCAGCCGCCGTTCGAGTCGTTCGCGAATCCGGCCTGCCCAACGAGACCAACGCGATGTTCACCAACATCGAGGGGGAGTGGGACGAGGTGATGGCCGTGGTGAAGCGTGCGGTCGAAGCCGTTGCGGCCTCCTCGCCGCGGGTCGGTCTGGTGCTCAAGGCCGACATCCGCCCCGGCTTCACCGGCGAGATGAGCGCCAAGGTGGAGCGAGTCGAGAAGGCGCTGGGCGAGTGAGCGACCTTCCTCCACCTCCTCCCGGCCCGCCCTCGGGGATGCCGCTGGGGCCCCCGCCCGTCGGACCGCCGCCGGGAGCAACGCCGGACGACCAACCGACCTTCTTCGCGCCCCCGCCACGGCGACGTTCACCGGTCGCCATCGTGATCGCGTCGATCGCAGCGGTGGTCGTGCTGGTGTCCGCGATCCTGATCCCGGTGTTGTTGTCGAAGAGCAGGTCCGGTGACGAGACCGCTGACGCGGTCACTTCGGCGTCAGGCTCGGCTGCCGAGGGCGGAACCCTCGAAGCGGTCAAGACGTACGACGGCCTGACCAACGCCCATCTCGCGGTCGGTGAGAGCACGGACTACCCCCAGTCCCCACCTGTCGGCGGCAACCATGCGCCGTACTGGCTGGAGTGCGGCGCCTACGACCAAGAGGTTCCCGAGGTCGCCGCGGTCCACGATCTCGAGCACGGCACCGTGTGGCTGACCTATCGGCCCGACGACGTCGACGCCACTGGCGTCGCCATGCTCACCGGACTGTTGCCGGCCAACGGCCTGCTGTCGCCGTACGCCGGCCAGGAGGCCCCGGTCGTGATCACGGCGTGGGGTCGCCAACTCGCGCTGACCGGTCCGCACGATCCTCGGATCGCTGCGTTCATCGAGGCCTTCGGTGCCGGCGACACGGCTCCTGAACCGTTCGCCTCCTGCAACGGCGGTGTCGACCCGGCCCAGATCCCCGCCTCGGGAACGCAGGCCTGAGCGTTAGGGTCGGATTCATGACGTCGTTCACCGTGATCCCTGTCCCCGGCCACGGCGCCGAGGACGTCGTCGTCGCCACCTCGGGACCGCACGAGGGTGCGGTCTTCACCGGCACGGAGGACGGCTCGATCTTCGAGATCAGTGCCGACGGTGCTCGCATCGAGAGGGTGGCGCAGACCGGAGGTCGCCCGCTGGGCATCGAGTTCGCGCCCGACGGGCGGCTGCTGGTGTGTGATGCCGAGCGAGGTCTGCTGTGGGTCGATCCAGCGAACGGCGGGGTGGACGTCATCACCTCCGACGTCGATGGACGGGCGATGGTGTTCTGCAACAACGCAGCGATCGCCGAGGACGGCACGATCTGGTGGTCGGACTCGTCGACCGAATACGGCATCGCCCGGTGGAAGGACGATTTCGTCCAGAACACCCGCACCGGACGACTGCTGCGCCGCGACCCGGACGGCTCGGTGAGCGTCGTGCTCGATGGGCTCGCCTTCGCCAACGGCGTGGCGCTCTCACGGTCCGGCGACTTCGTCTGCGTGGCCGAGACTGGTGCCCGGACCGTCGTCCGGCACTGGATCAGCGGGCCCGAGCAGGGCACCCGTGACTTCCTGTGCACCGACCTGCCGGGCTATCCGGACAACATCGCCCGCGGCTCCGACGGTCTGATCTGGATCACCATCGCCAGCCCCAAGGATGCCGTCGTCGAGCGCCTCCACCGTGCGCCGTTGGCGTTGCGCAAGCTCGCCACGAAGCTTCCCGAGGCGATCCAGCCCAAGCCGCAGCAGACCGTTCGAGTGGTCGCGTACGACGAGTACGGCGTGCTGGTGCACGACATCGACGTCACGCCGAGCGAGCACGGGTCGGCGTACCACATGGTCACGGGTGTGCGGGAGCACGACGGTCGGGTCTGGCTGGGGAGCCTGCACGAACCCGCGATCGCGGTCTACGACCTGTGAGCGCCTAAACTGACCGTCATGGCTGTCCTCCCCACGATCACGTCACCGCGCGACCTGCGCGGACTGTCCGAGGACGAGCTGACCCAGTTGGCGGCCGAGATCCGCGACCTGATGATCCGCACGGTGGCCACGAATTCCGGCCACCTCGGCCCCAACCTCGGCGTCGTCGAGTTGACCCTCGCCATCCATCGCGTCTTCGACTCGCCGCGCGACAAGATCGTGTTCGACACGGGCCACCAGTCCTATGTCCACAAGCTGGTGACGGGACGTGCCAACGCCTTCGGAACCCTGCGCCGGCAGGGTGGCCTGAGCGGCTATCCCAGTCAGGCCGAGTCCGACCACGACATCGTCGAGAACTCCCACGCCTCGACCGCGCTGAGCTATGCCGACGGCCTCGCCAAGGCGTTCCGGATCCGCGGTGAGGATCGCCACACCGTTGCGGTGATCGGCGACGGTGCGCTCACCGGTGGCATGGCCTGGGAGGCGCTCAACAACATCGCAATCCAGCACGACTCGCGACTGGTCATCGTCGTCAACGACAACGGCCGCTCCTACACGCCGACCATCGGTGGCTTGGCGACCGCGTTGACGAGCCTGCGCACCAACCCGCGCTACGAGACGATCCTCGACATCGTCAAGCGCCGGCTGAACGCGGTTCCCGGAGTCGGCGCAGCGGCCTATGACGCCCTGCACGCGATGAAGAAGGGGCTCAAGGACGCCCTCGCACCCCAAGGTCTCTTCGAGGACCTGGGTCTGAAGTACGTCGGCCCGGTGGACGGCCACGACCGGCAGGCGATGGAGCAGGCGCTGGCCCAGGCCAAACGGTTCGGCGGTCCGGTGATCGTGCACGCCATCACCCGCAAGGGCTTCGGCTACGACCCGGCCGAGCGGCACGAGACCGACCAGTTCCACGCACCGGGGCCCTTCGACGTCCAGACCGGCGCGGAGAAGCCCAAGGGGCGCATCTGGACCGACCACTTCGCCGATCACATCGTCGAGATCGGCGAGCGTCGTCCCGACGTCGTCGGCATCACCGCCGCGATGATGCACCCGGTCGGTCTCGACAAGTTCCAGGCACGGTTCCCCGAGCGCACCTTCGACGTCGGGATCGCCGAGCAGCACGCCGCGACGTCCGCCGCTGGTCTCGCTCTCGGCGGTCTGCATCCCGTGTTCGCGGTCTATGCGACCTTCCTCAACCGTGCCTTCGACCAGGTGCTGATGGACGTCGCCCTGCACAAGTGCGGCGTCACCTTCGTGCTCGACCGCTCAGGTGTGACCGGGGACGACGGTGCGAGCCACAACGGCATGTGGGACATGTCGATCCTCCAGGTCGTGCCCGACTTGCGTCTCGCGGCGCCTCGTGACGTGACCCGGATGCGCGAGCTGCTCGACGAGGCCGTCGAGGTCTCCGACGCCCCGACCGTGGTCCGCTTCCCGAAGGGTCCGCCGCCCGACGACGTGCCGGCGATCGACCGCATCGGCGGCTGCGACGTCCTGGTCCGCGACGGAGCCCGTGACGTGCTGGTCGTCGCGGTCGGCTCGATGGCGTCCACCGCGGTCGACGTGGCGCAGCGCCTGGTCGCGCAGGGCATCGGGGTGACCGTGGTGGATCCGCGGTGGGTCAAGCCGGTCGATCCTGCGCTCCTCGACCTCGCCCGCGATCACCGCCGCGTGGTCACCATCGAGGACAACGGCATCGTCGGCGGAGTCGGTGCGGTGCTGCTCCAGAGCCTGAGCGCCGCGGGGATCCGGACGCCGGTGCGCATCCACGGGATTCCCCAGCAGTTCCTCGACCACGCGAAGAGGCCGGCGATCCTCGAGCAGATCGGTCTCACCGCCCCCGCCATCGCTCTCGAGATCGTGCACGACATCACCGCCGAGCCCGTCCCGGAAGGACGGGCGCTCCTCGATGTCGACGGCCCGCGGTAGCCGCACCCGGACCATCATCCCGGCCCTCGCCCTGCTCCTGCTCCCGCTGGCGGCCTGCTCCGACGATCCGCCACCGCCCACCTCCTCGGGATCGGCGTACGACGACGTCGGCACCTTGATGCAGAAGGCGCTCAACCGCCGGGCGAGGGGGGTACGGACCCACGACGTCGCCACGTTCCGCCGCAGCCTCGACCGGTTGGACGCCGGTCTGATCGAGCAGCAACAGACCTACTTCGACAACCT
>JASLDK010000088.1 GCA_030145945.1 Nocardioides sp. | reverse complement strand
TCAACGACGGAGTTGGGCGGGGCCGCGCATCCCCAGCCCTGCAGCTGGTGTGGTCCCTGCGGCGCTGCCGCATCGGCGCTGCTCCACGTCGAGAGGTCCGCGAGAGCGACGACGACGGCAATCAGCACGATCAACGGGATGCGTCGCATCCGTCGAAACTAGACACACCGAGCCGCCCACGGCGGCCGATTGCTCGGAATCGGGACCTTCGTCCCGGTCGGCGCCGAGGTTCGGGCGCTTCCGGAGCCGCCGAGACCGGCCTCGCGGGCGCGGATGATCGCTGTGAATCTCGGAGCCCTCGCCGACGCCTCCCACCTCAACGCGTGACAACTGATTCATGCGCCCGTCGTCGGCGCAGCGGGCGTCGTCGCGGCCGTCGGCCTCGCCCGTGCCGCGCGGCATCCTCAGTCGACGGTGCCGCGCGGAACGATCCATCGCGCCCGGAGGTCCGTGCGGACGCGGGCGACGAGGTCGAAGTCCGCGTCGTAGTGCACGACCGTGACGGAGCGCTGATCTGTCGAGTGGCGGATGGCCGTCGCCGCGATCTGGAGATCGCTGACGCCGACCCCTCGCCCCATTCCGACCTCGAAAAGACGCCGCTGGATGTCGAACGCAACGTCCACCACTTCCGCGTCCGGCGGCAGGAACACCTTCGCATGACGATTGGCCGCGAGCGCGACGTCATAGTCTGCGAGCGACCGTGTCGAGAAGCACTCCTCCAGGGTCTGCGGGAGGCAGCTCGCCGCTGCCCGACCTCGATCAGGGCGAGGACCTCCTCGGCCACCGCTGTCGAGCGGTGGATCAGCCGGATCACCGAGTTGTCCCGCAGGGACAGTGGAGTCATCGCTGCGCGGATGCCACGACGTCCGGGTCATCGAGGTCCCTGCCGAGCCCCGCGCGAATCTGCTCGACGTACGCCCGGGCGCGCGCCGCGCGCACGACCTCCAGCAGCGCAACGGTGACCGCGCCCTTCTTCGTGGTCTGTCCGGTCGCCGCCATCGCGTCCGCCAGCAACGTCTCGTCAATGTCGATCAGCGTCTTCGCCATCTGACTCACCCCGAAGATATGTACTTTCAAACTTCAGTATATCTCGCGGGGAAAGGCGGGACGCACCGAACCCCGCACCCGGAGTGAGTGCGGGGTTCGGATCGTCTTGCCGCCGTCTTGCCGCCCGTCGACCTCAACCACCTACGGCGACCAACCGCGCGCGCGGCAGCGTGTCGCCGCCGACGCCGAGCGCGGGGAACTGCGGCGACGGAGCGTAGGGAGCGAGGCACGAGCGACCGGAGCGAGGGCGCCGCTGATCTCCGCGGAGGCGTCGATCAGCGGCGACACGCTCGCGCCATCAGTAACGGTAGTGGTCAGACTTGAACGGTCCCTCGACCGGGACACCGAGGTAGTCGGCCTGCTCCTGGTTGAGCACGGTGAGCTCGACGCCGATGGCGTCGAGGTGGAGGCGGGCGACCTCCTCGTCGAGGTGCTTCGGGAGCACGTAGACGCCGATCGGGTACTCCTCGAGCTTGGTGAAGAGCTCGACCTGCGCCAGCACCTGGTTGGTGAAGGAGTTGGACATGACGAACGACGGGTGGCCGGTCGCGTTGCCGAGGTTGAGCAGGCGACCCTCGGAGAGCACGATGACCTTCTTGCCGTCCTCGAAGATCCACTGGTGGACCTGCGGCTTGATCTCGTCCTTGACGATGCCGGGGATCTTGGCCAGACCGGCCATGTCGATCTCGTTGTCGAAGTGGCCGATGTTGCCGACGATGGCCTGGTTCTTCATCCGCTCGAAGTGCTCGACCCGGATGATGTCGAAGTTGCCGGTGGTGGTGATGAAGATGTCGGCGAAGTCGACGACGGACTCGAGGCGCTTGACCTCGTAGCCGTCCATCGCCGCCTGCAGCGCGCAGATCGGGTCGATCTCGGTGACGAAGACGCGGGCACCCTGGCCGCGCAGGGACTCCGCGGAGCCCTTGCCGACGTCGCCGTAGCCGCAGATGACCGCGGTCTTGCCGGCGATCATGACGTCGGTGCCGCGGTTGATGCCGTCGATGAGCGAGTGGCGGCAGCCGTACTTGTTGTCGAACTTCGACTTGGTGACCGAGTCGTTGACGTTGATCGCCGGGAAGAGCAGCGAGCCCTCCTTGAAGCGGTCGTAGAGACGGAGGACACCGGTGGTGGTCTCCTCGGTCACGCCCTTGATGTCGTTGGCGATGTTGGTCCAACGGGTCGGGTTGTTCTCGAGCGAGCGAGCAAGGACCCGGAGGACCTCCTTGAACTCCTCGTTGTCGGTGGAGTCCTGGCCGGGGACGGCACCGGCCTTCTCGAACTCGACGCCCTTGTGCACGAGCAGCGTGATGTCGCCGCCGTCGTCGAGCAGCATGTTGGGGCCGACCGGGTTGCCACCCTCGTCGGTGAAGTCGAAGACCTTCTCGGCCTCGTCCCAGTACTCGGCAAGCGTCTCGCCCTTCCAGGCGAAGACCGGGGTGCCGTTGGGCGCCTCGGGGGTGCCGGTTCCGACGACGACAGCGGCGGCGGCGTGGTCCTGGGTGGAGAAGATGTTGCAGGTGGCCCAGCGGACGTCGGCACCGAGCGCGGTCAGCGTCTCGATGAGGACACCGGTCTGGATCGTCATGTGCAGCGAGCCGGCGATCCGCGCGCCCTTGAGCGGCTGCGAGTCGGCGTAGCGGCGACGCATCTCCATCAGGCCGGGCATCTCGTGCTCGGCGAGCGTCAGTTCCTTGCGGCCGAACTCGGCCAGCGAAAGGTCAGCAACCTTGTAGTCCATGAGTGATCCTCGAGGTTCGAGCGTCGTGATCATGCGGCGCATCTGCGCTATGCCGGGATCTCCCGCGCATGACGTGGCTCACCCTACAAGCGGCCTCCGAGCGCCGGGGAATCATCGGGAATCTCCTCGACTCTCCATGGCCTGCGTGCGGCCCGCCCGGAGCAGGACGGCACCCGCGACCGCGCACGCGAGCGCGACGGCCGCACCCGCGAGCACCGCATGGTGAAGCCCCTCGACGAATGCGACGGCGTCGGCGCCGTACGGTCCGGCAGCCGGGACGAAGGTGCCGAGCCAGGCGACGCCGACGGCCAGACCTGCCTGGCGGAAGGTGTCGTTCGCGCCGGCCGCGAGACCGCTCTGCTCGGGCGGCAGCGCGGCGAGGGCGAGAGCGCTGCCGGACGGGTTGAACAGTCCGGTGCCGACGCTGGCGAGCAGGAAGCCGGGCAGGATCGAGACCCAACCGGAGTCCGGGTGGGTGGTCCAGGCGAAGACGGCCATGCCGGCGGCGACGAGCAGCAGGCCGACAACTGCCAGCGCGGCGGGCGCGAACCGGACCATCAATCCAGCTGTCATCCCGGAGACCACGAAGACGAGTGCGGTGCCGGGCAGGTACGCCAGCCCGGTCTGCAGTGGACTCAACCCGACGACTCCCTGGAGGTACAGCGTGAGGTAGAGGAAGCCTGCGAAGAAGGACGCCGAGATGCCGAATACGAGCACCTGCGGTGCGCTGAAGGCAGGTCGGCGGAAGTGCACCAGCGGGAGCATCGGCGCCTGGGAGCGGTGCTCGATCACGATGAGCGCCACGAAGGCGACCGCGGCGCCGACCAGCGAGCCGGCCACCACGCCGCTGCCCCAGCCGTGTTCGTTTCCTCGCAGCAGGGCGAGCACGAGGCGGAAGAGGCCGACGACGAGGGCGATCTGACCGGGTACGTCGAGCCGGCGTGCCCGCGGGTCACGGCTCTCGCGGACCCGGCGGGCCAGGGCCAGGGTGAGCAGGCCGATCGGCACGTTGCACCAGAAGATCGCACGCCAGCCGATGGCGTCGGTCAGCACGCCACCGACGAACGGACCGACGGCGAAGGCAGCACCGATCGAGGCGCCGTAGACGCCAAGCGCCTTGGCACGGTCCTCGGCGGTCGGGGTCACCTCGGAGATCAGCGCGAGGGCGGTGGCGAACAGCACCGCCGCGCCGATGCCCTGGACAGCACGGGCCAGGACGAGCGTGGCGATGCCCGGCGAGAGGGCGCACGCGGCCGAGGCAAGGGTGAACAGCGCCATGCCGCCGAGGAACACCTGCTTGCGGCCGAAGCGGTCGGCGATCGCGCCGGCGGACAGCACGACCGCGGCCAGCGGCAGGGTGTAGGCGTCGACGACCCACTGCAGTCCGGACAGGCCCGCGCCGAGCCCGGCGGCGATGTCGTCGAGAGCGGTGTTGACCACGCTGACGTCCAGCATCAGCATCACGGTCGCCACACAGGCGACGGCGATGCTGACCTTCCGGTCAGGGGCGGCCCGGGGGGCGGCCAGTGGAGTCGCAGATGTCGCGGATGTCGTCGTCATGGGCCACATGCTGGCCGTCGCAGCGGTACGCCGACCATCCCAAGCGAGCGGGTTCTCGGCAGCCCAGATCCTCAGGCGGTGGGGGCTTCCCAGAGATCTGGGAAGCCCCCACCCCTGTGCCCGTCAAGCAGTCTTGTCGCCGCCGAAGGGCAGGAGCCGTACGACGAACACGACCACCGAACCCACGACCAGTCCGATCACCGCCGAGATGCCGGTGTTGGCGAGCCAGGCGAAGCTGGCGCCGAGGAACCCGTGGACGGCGTGCTTGATGTCGTGCTCGATGCCATGGACCCAGTCGTAGGGCGCGTCCCACCAGCCCGCCTCGTGCACGTTGACCAGCAGGATGTGGCCGCCGACCCAGAGCATCGCGACGGTCCCGACGATCGAGATGATCGCCAGCAGTCGCGGCATGAAGGCGACCAGACCACGACCGACAGCCTGGACGGCCGACGAGGACCGCTGCGCCAGGGAGAGCCCGACGTCGTCCATCTTCACGATCAGGGCGACCACGCCATAGACCGCGATGGTGATCACGAAGGCCACGACCAGCAGCGTGGCCAGTTTGGTCCAGAAGGTCTCGTCGTCGACCGATGCGAGCGCGATGACCATGATCTCGGCGGACAGGATGAGATCGGTGCGGATCGCGCCGGCGACCAGGTCCTTCTCGGCTTCCGGGCTCACCTCAGCGACAGGCGCGTCGTGGTCGTCGTGACCGCTCGCCAGGTGCCAGACCTTGTGGGCGCCCTCGTAGGCGAGGAAGGTGCCGCCCAGCATCAGGATGATCGGGAGCAGCCCGGGCAGGAACTCGCTGAGCAGCAACGCCGCCGGGAGGATGATCAACAGCTTGTTGCGGATCGATCCGATCGCGATCTTCTTGACGACCGGGAGCTCTCGCGCTGCGGCAACACCTTGGACGTACTGCGGCGTCACGGCGGTGTCGTCGATGACGACACCGGCGGCCTTCGCGGTCGCCTTCCCCGCAGCAGCGCTCACGTCGTCCATCGACGCGGCAGCCATCTTGGCGATCGCCGCGACGTCATCGAGCAGGCCGAACAGCCCGGCGCTCACGAACGGACTCCGGCGACGGGGCTGACGAACATGTGCCGAAGGCTACCGGCCACTCATCACCAGGCTGTCGTCCGCAGCCTCCTGCTCGCGAACCACAGCGGTGAGCTGCACGGCTTCGCGCACCCTGCGCTGGGCGAGGTCGAACGGGTCGACGATGCGCTCCAACACCCGTCGTACCGGCCGGACGGCCAGTCCGAGCGCGATGGCGACGCCGAGGCCCACGGCCGCCACGAGCCCGAGCCACTGCCGGTCGTGGGCCCAGGTCACGAATCCGACGTACTCCAACTCCTTCACGGCGAAGCCGTGGAACAGATAGACGACCATCGTGGCCGAGCCCATGGCAGTGAACCAACCGGTGATCCGCGGAACCAGCGCGAGCCACGCGAAGGCGCCGGCGGCACCGACGCCCAGGACCAGCAAGCGGGTCAGGACGGCGGTGGGTGTCGGGTCGCCGATCATCTCGTACGGTCGGTAGTAGAGGTAGGAGCGGTCAGCCCATTCGGCAAGCGAGACGGCGAGAACCCCGATCGCCGCGAAACTCGCCACACCCAGCAGCGCCGGAACGCGGCCACGCAACCACTCCATCCGCTCCGGGGTCGCCTTGAGGCCGAGCACGAAGAACGGCAGGAAACCGAGGATCCGCGGCAGGTCGAACAGACTCATCCACTCCCCTGTCACAAAGCCGCTGGCGACGCTGACACCGACCGCCACGACCAGACCACCCCACATCGGCCGGAAGATCGGGGTGAGGAGTCGCCAGGCGACCATCGCGAGCAGGTACCACAACGGGAAGTGCGGGTCGGCCCACATGTCCTCCAGGCGTTCACCGCCCACGTGGATCCGGAACCAGCCGAGAGCTCCTTCGAAGACGAGGTAGGGAACGAGCAGCGTGGTCACCAGCTGCCACAGCCGCGCCGAGGTGAAGCGGAACCCGCGGGAGAGGTAACCGGACACGAACACGAACGCCGGCATGTGCCACAGGTAGACGAAGTCGTAGAGCCGCCCGCCCGGACCGTCGACCGGTAGCAGCG
>JASLDK010000082.1 GCA_030145945.1 Nocardioides sp. | reverse complement strand
CCCTCGTGCTGGGCTTCTTCGCGATCACCTACTTCGTCGACCAGGTGATCGTCGGCGTCGTCCTCAACGTGCTGGTGATCGGCCTGACCAGCTTCCTGTTCGGTCAGGTCCTCACCGAGAACCCGGACAAGCTCAACGCACCCGAGCACTTCTCGCGCCTGCCGATCCCGGTGCTCGGCCAGATCCCGATCATCGGTCCGGTGCTCTTCCGTCAGACGATCCTCGTCTACTTCATGTACGCCGCGGTCGCGATCGTGGCGTGGGCGCTCTACCGCACCAAGTGGGGCCTGCGGGTGCGTGCCGTCGGCGAGCATCCCAAGGCCGCCGACACGGTCGGCATCAAGGTCAACCGCACCCGCTACACCACCTTGATCATCGCGGGACTGATCGCCGGCGCGGGCGGGGCGACGTACACCTTGGTCTCGGTCCCCCAGTTCGGTGAGGAGATGACCGACGGCGCGGGATACATCGCGTTGGCGGCGGTGATCTTCGGTCGGTGGGACCCGATCCGTGCCACCCTCGCGGCGCTGCTGTTCGGGTTCGCGTCCAACCTGCAGCTGGCGTTGTCGGTCATCGGCTCACCGGTGCCCAGCCAGTTCATGCTGATGCTGCCCTACATCGTCACGATCGTCGCCGTCGCCGGCCTGGTGGGTGCCTCCCGGGCGCCCGCCGCCGACGGTGTGCCCTACCGCAAGGGGTAGTTTCAGTCATCCGCTGTCTTCAGGCGCCGTTGCAGGAATCCCCGGTCGACCGGGGATTCCTGCGACCCTCGCCCCGTCAGCGGCGGCGGTGCACCCGGATCACATTGTTGGCGCCCTTGACGCTGACCTTCGTCCTGCCGCTGCGCACCTTGACGGTGTTGTTGGCGCCACGGACCACGACCTTGCGGAGCTTGCGGTACTTCACCGCATTGTTGGCGCCCTTGACCTTGACCTTGGCGCCGGTCTGAGCGGCGACGAGGTTGTTGGAGCCGACCAGAACCGCCTTGTCGAGGGCGGGAATGCGCAGGTCGACGTTGCTCGCGGTGACGCGGGCCGTCAATGCCGATGCTGCCGTGAGAGAGCTGTTGGATCCGGCCACCACCACCGACGGGATCGCGCCGGGGGTGGTGACGTCGACATTGGCCCCGGTGACCATCAGCGAAGACGCGCTCTCCAACGCGAGGCTGATGTTGCTGCCGTTGACGATCACCGTCGAGCAGGCGCCGGTGAGCGTGTAGTCCGCGGTGCTGTCATCGATCGTGACCGGTCCGCTCGTGCAGTCGAGGGTGACTGCCGCGTGCGAGGGTGCCGGGACCAGAGCGAGTCCGGCACCGGCGAGCACGGTTGCGGTGAGGGCGGACAGGGACACGGGGGCGCGCAGGGCGCGTGTCTTGCGGGACATGGCACTCCCCTGCCCCGGGTCACCGGGGCCAAACCCTCTGGTCTGACCTCTCAGGTCTGGACCTCAGGTCTGGGCGAAGGCCTTCACTGCTGCGCCGGCGAGCATCCGCGCGCCGTACCCGATCGCCGTCTCGTCGGCCTGGAAGTCGCCCTGGTGCAGGTCGTACGTCGGACCTCCGGGGCTGCGGGTTCCGAGCCGGAACATGGCTCCGGGGACCTGCGCGACGTACCACCCGAAGTCCTCACCACCCAGGCTCTGCTCGACCTCGGTGCGGTGGTGCAGACCGAGCAGGTCGTCGGCAGCCGAGGCGACCATGGCGACGCTGAGGCGGTCGTTGACCACCGGCGGCACGCCTTGGAGGTAGTCGACGATCGCCGTGACGCCGTAGGGCCGCACGATGTCCAGGACGGCTTCCCGTACGACGGCCTCGCAAGCCGCCCACGCCTCCGCATCCAGGATGCGCACGGTGCCGCTGGCGATGCCGCGGTCGGGGATCACGTTGGCGGCCGAGCCGGCCTGCAACATGCCCCACACCACGCTGACGCCCGCCCGAGGGTCCATCCGTCGACTCAGCACGGCGGGCAGCTCGCTGGTGATCTTGGCGAGTGCGAAGGTGAGGTCACCGGTGAGGTGCGGACGGGAGGTGTGGCCACCATTGCCCTCGAGGCGTACGTCGATCCGGTCGGCGGCGCTGGTGATCGGGCCGGCTCGCAGACCCACGGCACCGACGTCGACCGAAGGGTCACAGTGCAGCGCGAAGATCCGGTCCACGCCCTCGAGCACCCCGAGGCTGATCAGGTGTCGAGCACCGCCGGGCATGACCTCCTCGGCCGGCTGGAACACCAACCGCACCCGTCCCCTCAGCTGCCCGTGCGCATGCAGCTCGGCCAGGGCGGCGCCCGCGCCCACCAGGGCGCTGGTGTGGACGTCGTGACCACAGGCATGGGCGACACCCTCGACGCTGCTCGCCCACGGATCGGTGGTCAGGTCCGGGACCGGCAGCGCATCCATGTCGGCTCGCAGAGCGACCCGTGGACCGGTGTCGCCGAGATCTGCCACCACACCGCTGCGGGGCATTCGCGTGATCCGCCACCCCTGGCGCTCGAGATGCTCGATCACGCGGTCGGCCGTGCGCTGCTCCTGCCACGACACCTCCGGGTGGCGGTGCAGGTCGCGGCGCAACTCGACCAACTCGTCGTCGTACTTGGTGACGACGGAGTCGATCAGGGCCAGCGCTGCATCCAATGCCACCACGCCAGCCTATGCCTGTCAGGACGGAGCTTTCACCCGGTCCACGAACTTGCGATCGGCGCTACGGTCACCCAGGCGACAGCCCCAGGTGCTCGTCACCTCGAGATCGTGCTGGTCAGCAGGCGCCAGCAGGAACGCCTCCTTGGCGCCCAGACCGTGCCCGTTGCCCAGATTGTTGGCCTGCACGGGAAGCTCTTGGGTGCTCGACCGTCCGTCGACTCGGACCAGGATGCTGCCGCCCATCGCGGCGGGACGACACGTCATGCCGTCAGCGTCGAGCTGGTCGGCGCGCAGCCATGTCTGCGCGGTGGCGACAACCCATGTCGTGCCAGGCTCGCGCTTCGAGGCCCAGCCGAGACCTTCGACGTACGGGTACTCCCACAGGTTGTAACGGCAGGTGCGCAGCCACGAACGGTCGCCGCCGTCCAGGCGACTCCCCTCCTCGCCCCCGCACGACTGCAACTCCACGCGGGTGCTTGCGTCGTAGAGGCCGGCAGCCTCACCAAGGTCGCGCCTGCCCGCGGCATCGACGCTCTGCGAGACGCCGTCGAAGGCGACATCGAGACTCACGTCGCCACCGGTGGAGGAGGGCAATTCGATGTAGGACCTGGTGGTGTCGCGGTCGAACGGGATCCGGTAGGACCGATCGCCGACGTGCAGGGCGAGATCGGTCTCCTTCTCAGGGCTGACCTCGGCCTGCGGTGCGTCGTACGGAACTCCGACCAGATCGTCGTAGACCACGGCGACCGGCAGGAACTCCCGGCCGCTGTCGGCCTCGACCGGCTTGCCCCCGACGACCTCGTCACCGGGAATCGTGCGGACCGCCTTGCCGACAGTCACTGTGACGCGGCCCGTGGGCAGTTGTGCCCAGAGTTGGGTGCCGTCGACCTGCGCCGGTTCGGCGTCGGATACGACACCGTCGTGGTTCTCGCCTGTGCAGGCCGCGGCCAGCGGAATGACGAGCGCCACCAGCGTCACGAACGCTCGATGACGCCTCACAGGAGCGGAGTCACGTCGTCGATGTCGTTCAGGTTGCGGTCCTCGACCTGCGTCTCGACCTTCCGGTAGTGCTGGCTGATCGACTCATCGGTGTAGCCGATCATCCGGGCCGCATCCTCCAACTTGGTTCCCGCACTCTCAAGATCCGTGGACAGTCCGGTGAGCAGCGACGACGTCCGCGTCTGCAGCGCGCTGAACTCCGGCCAGCACCCGTTGGGCGCCAGACCCACCGCGGTTGCCCGTTGGAAGCCGTCCTTGGCGGTCAGGTCCAGGTTCTTCTCGGCCTGCCTCAGGTCGGCAGCCACCGAAGGCAGCCACAACTCGGTGATCTTCGCGATCGCCTCCTTGCTGACGATGATGTCCTGCTGGTGGCTGAGGACCTCACCGGTCGGCGCGGAGTTGAGGTGGGGCGGCTTCAGCTCGCATGATCCCCCGTCCGCGAAGGTCTGCGCCAGCTTGAGGAAGTCACGGCCGCCGATCTCCTGGGCCTTGATCTGCTCGTCCAGGGCATCAAGCCACTTCTCCATGTTGGAGAACACCTTGTCCGGGTGATCCGCCCCGAGAGGCAAGCTCTGGTACTTCGTATCGGGTTTCTTGGCCGCTTCGATGCCCGCACCAATGGCCGCCGCGCCGCTGATCGCACCGAAAAGCGCGACGGATCCCCCGAGCGTGGGCACGGCGGCGAGCGCCGTGGCGAAGGCAGCGATCACGGTCAGGCCGAGAACGAGGTCACCATTCGGGCCGTCCGGCGCGGAAGCCTTCATCGCATCCAGCGCCTTCTGTTCGAAGCTCTCGAGGTCGTCCTCCGTCCGCCCCCAGATCTCGCCCTGCAGATGGCTCACCACGCTCAGCGCGGCGACGAGTCGCCCCTGGGCCTGGAAGGTCGTGGGCAACTGGTTGACGTAGTTCTCGGCGAAGGTCTCGGCATAGTGACCCTTGAGCTGTCCGGTCCGCAACTTGATGTTCTCGAGGTCGCCCGCCAGGCGCGTGTTGACCTCGCCGAACGAATCCGAGGTGCTCTGCGGGTTCTCCGGGTCGATGTTCAGCTCGCGGACCGACCAGTCGAGCAGCGGGTCCCACGAGTAGCGGCTCGGGAGGTCCTTCCACTTGGTGAAGAGCCCGTCGATCTTGGGCCCCCACTTCGCGATGGCCGCTTTCGCCTCGGCGATCAAGATCGCCTCACTGGTGTCGGAGGTCGCGCCGGACGCTTCCGAGGTGTAGTCGCCGGACAAGGTGTTGACCTCGACGATCGCGTACATCGACGAAATCTGCGTGGCGACATTGATCTCGCGCTTGACCGTCCACTCTCCCGTGGACTCCCAGGCGCCCTGATGCAGCAGTTCCGCCTTCGCTGCTGCCGCAGCGATCAGGAAGGCACGGGAACCGACGGAACTACCCCCGCCACCACCATCAGCTATCAGGTTCATCGTCTTGCTCCCGAGGTCGATCCGTACTTTGTCTTCTGACAGTGCTTCGATGCCC
>JASLDK010000074.1 GCA_030145945.1 Nocardioides sp. | reverse complement strand
CTGTCGGCGAGGATCTGCTGGCCCTTCTCGCCGACCAGGAAATCGACGAACTTCTCCGCCTCGTCCGGCATGTCGCTGGAGGCGAGCACGCCCGCGCCGGAGACGCTCACGAAGGCGCCCGGGTCACCGCCGGTGAAGTAGTGCTGGGCGCTGTGGTTGCTGACATCGCCGTTCTCCTTGCGGTCGCGCTCCCAGTAGTAGTGGTAGACGATGCCGACCTCGACCTCGCCCGCGTTGACCGCCTTGAGCACCAGGTTGTTCCCGTCGTACACCTTGCCATTGGCCTTGATGCCCTCCAGCCACGCCTTCGTGGTCTGCTCGCCCTCGAGCTCGAGCATGGCCGCGACGATGGCCTGGAAGTCCGCACCGGCGGGCGAGAACGAGATCTTCCCCTTCCATTCGGGCTTCGCGAGGTCGAGCAGTGATGCGGGCATGTCCGCCTCGCTCGCCTGGTCGGTGTTGTAGACGAGGACGGTCGAGCGGGCGACGAATCCGGTCCACAGGCCACTCGTGGGGCGGTACTGCGCGGGGATGACGTCGAGCGTCTTCGTGGGCAGCTTGTCGAACAGTCCGGCCGCCTCGACCTGCGACATCGCCGGTGAGTTCTCGGTGAGGAAGACGTCGGCGGGCGAGGCCTTGCCCTCCTGCACGATCTGGTTGGACAGCTCGAGGTCGGACCCGTTGCGGAGCTCGACCTTGACGCCCGTCTCCTTGGTGAACTCCGGCGCCAGTGCCTTGAGCAACGGCTCGTGCTGGGCGTTGTAGATCACCAGCGTCGGCTCGTCGTTGCCGCACGCCGCGAACAGCGGCGTGACCAGGCTGAGGACGGCGATGCCGAGCCCCGTGCGGAGGAGGTGCTTCTTCATCGGGTTCCTATCGGAGTGTTGGACGGGAGATTAGAGGCTGCAGTCGCCAGGGCTGTCGGGTGGTACGCCGAACCCGCAGATCGCCGGACGAGATCCGCTCGACGATCCGCCAGGTCGTGGTGCCCAGCGCGAGCGAGGCAGCCAGGCCGCCGAGCGGCCAGCGCTGCTCGAACCACGGATAGACCTGCCAGTGCGTGAGGTAGATGTAGAGCGACGCGCTCGCGACGATGCCGGTCGGCGCCACCAGGAGGCGGGGCCACGGGACCGTCGGCGCCCAGATGAGGGCGACGACTCCGGCTGCGATGAGGAGGTCGCGGTCCGTGCTGCCGGTCAGGCCCCAGATCCCGGCGAGCAGGACGGCGGTGACCAGCGCCCGCTGCTGCGCCGTGCTCGCGGCGTGCGCCGCCCAACCGCCGAGGAAGAGCCACGCGACGAACAGCGAGGAGTGGATGACGTCGCCGTCGTACGACGACCAGGTGGCCCACCAGCGGGGGACGAGCGCGATGGCGCTCAGTGCCAGGGGGGCAGCGAAGCGGTGACGGCGTTCGAGCGCGGCGATGCGAGGCACCGCGACGAGCAGCCCGGCGCCCACCGAGCAGAGCAGGACCACCTCGATGAACCAGTAGTACCAGTCGGGCTCGGACCAGTCGCGCGATCCGAGCACGTCGTTGAGCAGCAGGACGCTGCGCCAGCCCGGGCCGCCCGTGAGGAGGGCGACCGCGCCGATCCAGAGGATCGATGGGACTGCGATTCGAGCTGCGGACCTCCAGATCCGGACTAGCCGGGCATGCGATCCCTCGTCGGCGAGGTGGAAGCGCGCGAAGTTCGCGCCCGCGACCGCGAGCAGCACGTGGGCGCCGCCGAGCAGCACCCACAGGTCCGTGTGTGAGCCGACGATCAGCACGATCGCGAGGGCGCGCAGCACGATGGTGGTGTCGACGCGTGCCCACGCCCGGCGGCGCTTGTGCTCCCGGGCGGGGCTCGCGGCGAGGGCGGAGAGGTCGGCGATCGACCACGTCTGCCAGTCCGCGGGCAGTCGTCCGATTCGCGTCTCCAGGCGCAGCGACAGCTCGACGTAGGACAGCGAGTCGCCGCCGAGTTCGACGAAGCTCTGGCCGTTGTCGACGTGGGAGAGACCGAGAATGCGCCCATAGAGGCGGGCGATCGACGCCTCCGGCGTTGCCGGCTCGCGGGCTGGCGGGGAGAGGAGGTGGGCCACGGCGCGATGGTCGACCTTGCCGTTGGGCAGGCGCGGCACCTCGTCCACGGGTACGACGAGCAGCGCATGCGCGGGGAGGCCGGTCGCGTCGACCGCGGCAGCCCGCACCTCTGCGAGCGTGTCCGGGTCCGGGGAGCCAGGGACAGCCACGACCAGGTGAGCACCGTCAACGGCCTCGGCGCAGACCACGTCGTGTCCTCCGAGGCCGAGCAGGGTCTGCACCCGGTCCAGGTCGATGCGCTGGCCGAACAACTTCGCGAAGCGCGATCGGCGTCCCACGATCTCCACCAGCCCCTCGGGGGTGAACCTGGCGAGGTCTCCGGTCGGCAACTCCTCGAGCTCAGGCCCGCGGGCGAGATCGGCGGGGCTCTCGGCGTACCCCATCATCACGTTGGGGCCGGCATAGACGAGCTCCCCGACGCCGTCGTCGGCGCCTTCGACGGGGGCGAGCCGGAAACTGCCGCCGGGGACGGCAAGTCCGACCGTGCCGGGGTGCTTGGCGGCGAGGGAGGACGGCAGCCACGCCATCCGGGCCGTGGCCTCGGTCTGGCCGTACATGACGACGAGGTCCCATCCCTCGCGACGCCCCTGCTCGGCGAGGGTCCGCACCCGCTCGGGCGCCAGTCGGCCGCCCGCCTGGGTGACCTGGCGCAGGGTCGGCAGCGTCGGCCAACCGGCGGCGCCGAGCAGGTCGAAGGTGTGGGGCACCCCGGCGAAGGACGTGACGCCCTCGTCGCGGGCCCGTGCCCAGAGCGCGGGATCGGTGACCGATCTGTCGTCGAGCACCACGGTGGCGCCGACGAGCAGGTGGCTGTGCAGGACGGACAAGCCGTAGCAGTAGTCGAGCGGCAGGGTGGTCAGCGCGACGTCGGCGGCCTCCAGCGCGAGGTAGTCGGCGATCGACTCCGCGTTGGCGTCGATGTTGGTGGCCGAGAGTCGCACCAGTTTGGGGGATCCGGTCGATCCGGACGTGCTGAGCAACAGACGGAGGTCGGGATGCAACGCAGGCGCCGGGCGTCCGGTCGTGCGCCACCCGCGCGGACCGCGTTCGACCGAGCAGCCGTAGGCGCGGGCCAGTCCGTCGTCGTGGGTCAGCAGCGTCGCGTGGCTCCCCGTGCAGGCGGCGAGCCAGGCGACGACGAAGTCGACGCTCGGCGAGGGGCGGAGCCGGACCAGCTGACCGGGGC
>JASLDK010000073.1 GCA_030145945.1 Nocardioides sp. | reverse complement strand
TCGACGTCGCCTGGCTGCCGGCGGTCTCCTGGTGGGTCCTGGTGCCACTGCTCGCCGTGTTCGCCAGCCCGCCGGGCCGGATGCTCGTCGCGGCCAAGCTCGCCCAGGCGGTCCTGGCCGGTGTGGCGCCGGGGGAGTACCCGCGCGGTGGCAAGGCCCATCTGCGGATCTGGGCGGCCGAGCGGCTGGCCGACGAGCTGGGCGCGACCCGGCTGGCGGGCGCGCCGTACATCACCTGGTACGCCCGGCTGCTCGGCGCCAAGGTCGCCCGCGGCGCCGACCTCCACTCGCTGCCGCCGATCACCGGCCACCTCACCGTCGGCAAGGGCGCGTCGATCGAGCCCGAGGTCGACCTCACCGGCTACTGGATCGACGGCGACACCCTGCACGTCGGCGGCATCCGGATCGGTCGCCGTGCGCGGGTCGGCACCCGGTCGATGCTGTGCCCGGGCGCGGTCGTCGGCGACGACGCCGAGGTCGCCCCCGGGTCCGCCGTCTTCGGGGAGGTTCCGGCCGGCGAGTTCTGGTCGGGCGCACCCGCTGCCCGGATGAACAAGACAGCGCGCGGGCCGTGGGCGGAGCGTCCGACCGCCTCCCGCCTCGACCTGCGCGCCTGGGCCCTGTTGTACGCCGGCGTCGCGGCTGTGCTGGCCTGCCTTCCCGCGATCGCAGTGCTCGCCGTCCTGGTTCCCGTCCTGCTGGTGGCGGACCTGTCCACGACGACGGGCGCCGTGGATCTGGCGCACCGGCTGCTGCCGTGGCTGGTGCCCGGCGTACTGCTCGGCTTCCTCCTGCTCGCTGTCCTGATCCTGGTCGTCGTCCGGACCCTGGCCCGCGGCATCAAGCCGGGAGCGCACTCGCTGCAGAGCGGTGCTGCGCTCTCGGTCTGGGCCACCATCCGCGTCCTCGACGAGGCCCGCACCTGGTTGTTCCCGCTCTACAGCTCGCAGCTCACCCCTCACTGGCTGCGCCTGCTCGGCGCAAGGATCGGCAAGGACGTCGAGGCTTCGACGGCTCTGATGATCCCGAAGCTCGTGACCGTCAGCGACCAGGCCTTCCTCGCCGACGACACGCTCATCGGCGGCTACGAGCTCGGCGGCGGTTGGCTGCGCGCCGAGCGGGTCAAGGTCGGCAAGCGTGCCTTCGTCGGCAACTCCGCCATGGCGGCCCCGGGTCGCAAGGTGCCCAAGCGGTCGCTGGTCGCGGTGCTGTCCGCTGCGCCCGCCCGCGGCAGCGCGAAGGCGGGGGAGTCCTGGCTCGGCAGCCCGCCCGCACCCTTGCGCCGGGCCGCGCAGGGCTCGGCCGACGAACGCACCTATGCGCCGCCGACCCGGCTCAAGATCGCCCGGGCCTGCTGGGAGATCGCCCGGGTGGTTCCCGTCACCCTCGCGGTCAGCCTCCACCTCACGGTGGTCATCGCAACCGTCGGTGTGTGGGACAGGTACGGCGTGGTGGCCGGCCTGCTCGCCGTACCCCTCCTGTTGTGGGGTGCGGGTGTGGTCGCCGCCGCCGTCGCGATCCTCGCCAAGTGGCTGCTGGTCGGACGGGTGCGCGCGGGGTCCCACCCGTTGTGGAGCTCGTTCGTGTGGCGCAACGAGCTCGCCGACACCTTCGTCGAGGTGGTCGCGACGCCGTGGTTCGCCGGGCTGGCGACAGGTTCGCCGTTGATCGCCGCGTGGTTCAAGGCGATGGGGGCGAAGGTGGGGCGTGGGGTGTGGTGCGAGTCGTACTGGCTGCCCGAGCCCGACCTCGTCGATCTGGGCGATGGCGCGACCGTCAACCAGGGCAGTGTCGTGCAGACCCACCTCTTCCACGACCGCCTGCTGGCCACTGATGTGGTCCGGCTGCGTCGCGGCGCGACCGTCGGCCCGAACTCCGTGGTGCTGCCCGCCGCGACATTGGGCCGGCACGCTACCGTCGGCCCGGTGTCGTTGGTGATGAGAGGCGAGTCCGTGCCGGACAAGACGCGATGGATCGGCAACCCGATCGGCCCGTGAGTCGGCTGAGGATGCCTCACCTCCCGACCGCCGACCCCTATCTGCCCGGACACGGCGACCCGTCGTACTCCGTGCGCCACTACGACCTCGACCTCACCTACGTCCCGGACGGCAACCGGCTGAACGGTACGGCGGTCCTGGACGTCGTGGTCCGCGAGGAGACGCCGCGCCTGGTGCTCGATCTGGCGCACCTGCGGGCATCCAAGCTCCGTCTCGATGGTGCCCGGATCAAGAAGTGGTCGGCACGCGACCACCGGCTCGTCCTCAACCTCGACGAGCCGGTCGCCGCCGACACCGAGCTCACCCTGACGATCGTGTACGGCGGGTCACCGCGTCCGGTGATCGACAAGCACCACGGTGACGCCGGCTGGGAGGAGCTCGAGGACGGCGTCATCGTTGCCGCCCAGCCGCACGGCGCACCGACGTGGTTCCCCTGCAACGACCGGCCCGACGACAAGGCGACCTACCGGATCGTGCTGTCCGCGCCGACCGGCTACACCGTCGTCTCCAACGGCAGCCTCGCCTCCGTCCAGCGCAGGGCGAGCGTGGCGACCTGGATCTGGGTGATGGACCGGCCGATGGCGACCTACCTCGCCACTGTCCAGATCGGCCGCTACGACACCACCGAGCATGGGCCGCGCACCAGCACGATCGCCCCTCCCGACCTCGACCTCGCCGGATCCTTCGACCAGCAGCCCGCGATGCTGGCGTTCTTCGAGAAGGTCTTCGGGTCCTACCCGTTCGACGCCTACACCGCCGTCATCACCGACGACGACCTCGAGATCCCGTTGGAGAGCCAGAGCCTGTCCACCTTCGGCCGCAACTTCTGCTCGCCCGAGTGGGAGCAGGTGCGGTTGATCGCCCACGAGCTCGCCCACCAGTGGTTCGGCAACGCCGTCACCCTGCGTCACTGGCAGGACATCTGGCTGCACGAGGGCTTCGCCTGCTATGCCGAATGGCTGTGGTCGGAGGAGAGCGGCGGCCCACGCACGTGCGACGAATGGGCCCGCCATCACCACGAGCGGCTCGCCGACCTCGAGCAGGATGTTGTCCTCGCCGATCCGGGCCCGGAGTTGATGTTCGACGACCGGATCTACAAGCGCGGTGCGCTGAGCCTCCACGCGCTGCGGATCGCCCTCGGAGATGACGGGTTCTTCGACGTCCTGCGCGAGTGGGTGGCCTCCCGGTCGGGTGGGTCGATCACGACCGTCGAGTTCTGTTCGTTCGCCTCCGCCCGCACCGGGGTGGACGTCGCGGAGATCCTCAGCCCCTGGCTCTACGACACCGCGCTGCCGCCGTATCCCCGGCGCTGAAGCGTTCTACGCAGCAGGGGCCAACAGGCCGAGCGCGACCAACTCTGTCCGCAGCGCATCCGCGTCGGTGAACACGATGCCGGCCATCCCGACCTCGCGGGCCGCCGCCACGTTGCCGGCTTTGTCGTCGACGAACACCAGCTGCCCGGGAGCCAAACCGGATCGTGACGCCGCGAGACGATAGATCTCCGGGTCGGGCTTGGCGATCCTCTCGGTACCCGAGACCACGACGTGGTCCAACAGGTCGAGTACGTCGAAGCGACCGGCCGCATGGGCGTGGAACAACTCGTGGGACCAGTTGGTCAGGCCACACTGCGGCACACCGGTCGCGGCCAGTTCACGCACGACCGCGATCGAGGCAGGCATGGCGCTCAGCGAGACCGCGAAGTTCGCGTGATAGGCGTGGCCGTGCTCCGACCATTCGGGATGGTCGCGGTCCAACTCGTCCAGGGCATCGGCCCACGGGCGGCCCGCATCGCACGAGTGGTTCCAGTCGGCGAAGTCGAAGTTGTCGAGGAAGCGCCGAGCCTCGGCCTCGCCGACACCGGCGGCGATCGCCCGCTCGGGCTGCCAGTCGATGAGGACGTTGCCCAGATCCCAAACGACCCCGGTCACCGTGGTGGCCGGGGTCGCGTCGGGTCGAGCAGGTTGAGCTGCAGCCAAGATCAGGCCCAACGCTCCTGCGCCGGGACGAAGTCCAGGCCGCGGTCGCCGGTGTAGATCTGCTTGGGGCGAGCGATCTTCTGCTCCTTGTCGCCGGTCAGCTCCAGCCACTGCGCCAGCCAGCCCGGCGTACGGCCGATGGCGAACAGGACCGTGAACATCTCGGGCGGGAACTCGAGGGCCTCGTAGATCAGGCCGGAGTAGAAGTCGACGTTGGGGTAGAGCTTGCGCTTGATGAAGTACTCGTCCTCGAGCGCGATCCGCTCCAGCTCCTTGGCGACCTCGAGGAGCGGGTTGACCCCGGTGACCTCGAAGACGTCGTCGCAGGCCTTCTTGATGATCTTGGCGCGCGGGTCGAAGTTCTTGTAGACGCGGTGACCGAAGCCCATCAGCCGCTCGTTGCCGGCCTTGACGCCCTCGATGAAGGCGGGGATCTTGTCGACGGTGCCGATGCGGCGCAGCATCTTGAGCACGGCCTCGTTGGCGCCACCGTGCAGCGGGCCGTAGAGCGCGCCGATGCCGGCAGCGACGGCCGAGTAGGGGTCGACCTGTGAGGAGCCGACCGAGCGGACCGCGTTGGTCGAGCAGTTCTGCTCGTGGTCGGCGTGCAGGATGAAGAGCGTGTCGAGCGCCTTGACGATGCGCGGGTCGCCGGCGTAGCGGGTCTCGCTCATCTTGAAGAGCATCGAGAGGAAGTTCTCGGCGTACGACAGCTCGTTGTCGGGGTAGACGTAGGGCTTGCCCTGCGCGTGCCGGAAGGCCCAGGCGCCGAGCGTCGGCATCTTGGCGATCATCCGGACGATCTGGATGTGCCGGTTCTCCGGGTCCTCGATCCGGGCGGACTCCGGGTAGAACGTCGAGAGGGCCCCCACCGACGCCATCAGCATCCCCATCGGGTGCGCGTCGTAGCGGAAGCCCTCCATGAAGCCCTTCACGTTCTCGTGCACGAACGTGTGGTAGGTGATCTCGTGCACCCAGGCGTCCATCTCCTCCTTGGTGGGGAGCGCGCCGTGGATGAGGAGGTAGGCGACCTCGAGGAAGCTGGACTTCTCCGCCAGCTGCTCGATCGGGTACCCGCGGTACTCCAGGATGCCCTTGTCGCCGTCGATGAAGGTCACCGCGGAGCGACACGACGCCGTCGCCAGGTAGGCGGGGTCGTAGGTCATCAGACCGAAGTCGTCGTCGTGCGTCTTGATCTTGCGCAGCAGGTTCGCCCGGATCGTGTTGTCCTCGATCG
>JASLDK010000068.1 GCA_030145945.1 Nocardioides sp. | reverse complement strand
TCTCGCTGCGGGTCCCGAGCTTGTCGGAGCCCTTGGGCGCGAGCGAAAGGTTCACGTCGGCACGGATCGAGCCCTGGTCCATCCGCGCGTCGGAGACACCGAGCGCGAGGATGATGTCGCGCAGGGCGGCGACATAGGCGCGGGCGATGAGCGGTGCCTTGTCCCCAGCGCCGAGGATCGGCCTGGTGACGATCTCGATCAGGGGGATGCCGGCGCGGTTGTAGTCGACCAGCGAATAGTCGGCACCGTGGATGCGACCGTCCGACCCACCGATGTGGGTGGACTTCCCGGTGTCCTCCTCCATGTGGGCACGCTCGATCTCGACCCGGAAGGTCTCGCCGTCCACGTCGACGTCGAGGAAGCCGTCGAACGCGATCGGCTCGTCGTACTGCGAGGTCTGGAAGTTCTTCGGCATGTCCGGATAGAAGTAGTTCTTCCGGGCGAAGCGGCACCACTCGGCGATCGAGCAGTTGAGCGCGAGCCCGATCCGGATGGCCGATTCGACGGCCTTGCCGTTGACGACCGGCATCGCGCCGGGCAGGCCCAGGCAGGTCGGGCAGACCTGGGTGTTGGGCTCGCCGCCGAAGACGGCCGGGCAACCGCAGAACATCTTGGTGTTCGTGTTGAGCTCGACGTGGACCTCGAGACCGAGGGCGGGGTCATACTTCGCGATGACCTCGTCGAACGGGACCAGGGTGTCAGTCATCAGATCGCTCCGTTCTGGCTGAGGATCGGTCCGCCCCAGCGAGCGGTGAGCGCTGCCTCGACGGCGGCGCCGACCCGATAGAGACGCTCGTCGGCGAGGGCCGGGGCCAGGACCTGGAACCCGACCGGGAGGTTGTCCTCGGTGGCGAGACCGGCGGGCACCGAGATGCCAGGGACGCCGGCGAGGTTGGCCGGGATCGTCGCGAGGTCCTGCAGGTACATCGCCAGCGGGTCGTCGAGCTTGTCGCCCAGCGAGAACGCGGTGGTCGGCGAGGTCGGCGAAACGAGCACGTCAACACTCTCGAAGGCGGCCGCGAAGTCGCGCGAGATGAGCGTGCGGACCTTCTGCGCGGTGCCGTAGTAGGCGTCGTAGTAGCCGCTCGACAGCGCATAGGTGCCGATCATGATCCGGCGCTTGACCTCGTCGCCGAAACCGGCGTCGCGGGTCGCCTTCATGACCGCCTCAGCCGACGGGTCGCCGTCAGGGACGACACGCAGGCCGTAGCGCATGGCATCGAACTTGGCGAGGTTGGACGAACACTCCGCCGGGAGGATGAGGTAGTAGGTCGCCATCGCATGCACGAAGGTCGGGCACGAGACCTCAGCGACCTCGGCGCCGAGCTCCTTGAGCAGGTCGACGGTCTCCGCGAAGCGCTGCATGACGCCGGGCTGCCAGCCGTCGCCGGCCAGTTCCTTGATGACGCCGACCTTCAGGCCCTTGAGATCACCAGTGGCGCCCTGCTTGGCCGCCTCCACGAACGCGCCCACGGGCGTGTTGACCGAGGTCGAGTCGAGCGGGTCGTGCCCGCCGATCAACTCGTGCAGGAGCGCGGAGTCGAGGACGGTCCGGGTGACCGGGCCGACCTGGTCGAGGCTGTTGGCCAGCGCAACGAGGCCGTAGCGCGACACCCCGCCGTACGTCGGCTTCACGCCGACCGTGCCGGTCACGGCACCGGGCTGGCGGATCGAGCCGCCGGTGTCGGTGCCCAGGGCGAGCGGCGCCTCGAAGGCAGCGACGGCAGCAGCCGAGCCGCCGCCTGAACCACCGGGGATCCGGGTCTGGTCCCACGGGTTGCGGGTCGGGCCGTACGCCGAGTGCTCGGTGGAGGAGCCCATGGCGAACTCGTCCATGTTGGTCTTGCCGAGGATCGGCAGACCAGCGTCCTTGATGCGACGGACCACGGTGGCGTCGTACGGCGGCACCCAGCCCTCAAGGATCTTCGACCCACAGGTGGTGGGCAGGCCCTGGGTCGCGAGCACGTCCTTGACCGCGATCGGTACGCCGTCCAGCAGGTGCCGCGCCTCCCCCGCCGCGCGGCGGGCGTCGGACTCGGCGGCCTGGGCGAGCGCGCCCTCGGCGTCGACGTGCAGGAAGGCATGGACTCCCTGACCAGTGCCTCTCGGCTCGCCGTCAACCACTCCGTCAATCTCGTAGATGCGGTCGAGGTGCGCCTGGGTCAGCTCGACCGACGTGGTCTCGCCTGCGGCAAGCGCATCGGCCAGCTCGGCGGCGGTCCTCTTGATCAGATCGGTCACTGCTCTTCTCCCAGGATCCGCGGCACCCGGAAACGCTGTTCCTCTGCGGCCGGTGCGCCCGACAACGCCTGCTCGGCGGTCAGCGACGGCACGACCACGTCGTCGCGGAAAACGTTCGTGAGCGGGATCGGGTGGGAGGTCGGCGGGACGTCGTCGCCGGCGACACCGCTGATGGACGCGACCGCCTCGAGGATCACGTTGAGCTGGGGGGCCAGGTGGTCCAGCTCGGCGTCGTCGAGGTCGATCCGGGCGAGGTCGGCCAGGTGGGCCACCTCGTCGCGGGTGAGTTGAGACATGCCGCTGAGTCTAGGGCCCGGGCCGGGGGTGCTTGTCCGGCTGGGGTGCGCTCGGTGCGTGCGTCGCAAGGCGCCGGAGGAAGGCGGGCCGGGGCCCGTCGACCGACGGCAACGCCGCGAGGCGCGTGCCGAGGGTGCCCCAGGTGGGCAATGATCCCCGGCCCGGGCCCGCAAGGCGCCGGAGGGGTCCCTAGAATCCGGCGGGTGCATGCCCTCCCTCCCGCTTCAGGCCGACTCCCCCAGCGGGTGGTCGTCGCCGGAGCGCCGGGAGACCTGTTGACGGCATTCCTCCAGCGGCTCGCCGACGCACTCGACGTACCGCTGGTGCCTCTCGCCGATCTCTCCGGTCCGGCCGAGGTCGCCGAACTCGCCGCCTTCGACGGATGGGTGACGACCAGTGAGAACGCGTGGGCCCGCTCGGTCCTGCTGCCGCGTGCCGACGTCCTCGCCCAGGTCCAGCTCGAGGCAGCGACCTTCGGCAATCGGGTCCGTCGCACTTTCCGACGGATGCGCTCGGACGCCCGCGAGCCCGACCTCGGCTGGGTCGATTCCGCGGGCATCGCCCACCCGCACCTGACCGTCCTGCGGCTGCCGGACCCCCAGGCGGTCGCGGATTGGATGTCAACGGTCGAACGCTAGTCGGCGCCGTCGTCGGCCACGCGGCCCTCCCGCGCGACCGATTTCGCAGCGAGGCCGGTCAACTCGTTCTAGCCTGACCGGACCATGTCCGGCTCCCCGCTCCTCCACGTCACCGATGTCGACGGCGTCCCCTGCTTCTGGGTTGCCTCCGGACGACCCACTCTGACTGCGAGGCTGGGTTTCCGTTTCGGCTCGGCCGACGAGGTAGTGACGGAGTCGGGATGGCAGCACTTGCTCGAGCACCTTTGCCTCACAACCAACGCGGGCCACGGTGACCTGGAGATCAACGGTTCGGTTGGTCTGCACGACACCACCTTTGAAGCCCACGGGACTCCGTCAGCAGTCATTGCTCATCTTCGCGCCATCACCCAGTGGCTGAGCGAGCCGAACTTGGACTCGTTGGATCACGAACGCCAGGTACTACGAGCCGAGGCAGCCACACGCGGACGCGGCCCTGTCGCAGAGGCGTTGAGTTGGAGGTACGGCGTACGGGGCCCCGGCCTGATCGGGTACGGCGAGCTCGGACTCTCCCGAGCAGCGGCGCCGGCTCTTCGGGCGAGGGCCGGCGACGCCTTCGTCACGGGCAACGCCGCGCTCGCCCTGGATGGCCCACCACCCTCCGACCTGGTCCTGAACCTGCCTGCAGGTGGCCTTCGCCCACTGGCGCGGGCGCTGCCCGTCGAGACGCAACCGGGCACCTACCTGAGTGATTCGTGGACGATGTCGGGGGTGGTGCAGCGAGACGGCGGCATGTTCGTCGGGACCTCGATCCTGCAACGCGCCCTCGAGACCAGGCTTCGTGGCGAGGCCGGTGCCGCCTACGCCCCCTGGGCGACCTACGAACCGATCGATCACGACTGCGCGGTCGTCCTCGCCGGCTCGGATGTCCATGAGGCCGCCGCCATCGATCCCGGGCGCACCATCGTCGCCGTTCTCGACGACCTCGTGGCCGGAGCGGTTCGCGAAGCATGGCTCGCCGAAGAGATCTCACGAACAGTCAGGCGAACGAGCGATCCCTACGCCGTGGGCGGAATCGCCTTCGCAGCAGCGCTGCGCCACCTCCATGGTCATCAACCGGTTCCGTTGGATCAGAGGTTGGACCAGATCCGCAGCACGACCGCTGAACAACTGACGCGTGACTTCACCATGCTCCGTGCGTCGTTGCTGTTGGGCAGTCCGGATCCGCTTGCAGCCTCCGCCGACCTCCCTCTCATCGAGATGCCGGAGACGGAACCCCACGCCGAAAGCGTGAGCGTGCGGTCCATCAACTGGCCCGGGGACCCGGCCCGGTTGCACCTCCATCCTTTGCGCGTGGCGGTCGCGGATGGGGACCAGAGTTTGGGCGTCGCACTCGAAGATGTCACTGCGTATCTGGTCTACGACGACGGGCCGCGGCGTCTGCTCCGTCAAGACGGCTACAGCTTGACTCTCCTACCGACGTGGTGGGTCGACGGCCCGAAGGCGATCGCCTTCGTCGATCGCCACATCCCCGAGGGTCTGCACCTGCCACAGCCCGCCAGCGGCTTTCCGAGCGCCCATCGGCTGACCGGATTCCAACGATGGGCCGGCGCCACGGAGCCCTACCTCATGAAGTCGCCTGTGGTCTCGACGATCGTGGTGGCCCCGCTCATCGCCCTGGCGAGTTTCATGCTGCGCGTCGCCATCGACCAGCGGGTGACTGCTCAGGCCATCGTGTGGGCTGCGCTCTTCGGCACGATCATGTCCCCCTTGATCATCCGGCAGGCGCGGCGCGCGGTGCGAGACTCCCGACCTTGATCATGCGATCGCGGCTGGTCCGTCAGTCAGCAGCTTCTTGAAGCCGTCCTCGTCAAGGATGGGTACGCCGAGCTGCTCCGCCTTCTCCGCCTTCGACCCGGCGTTCTCGCCGATGACGACGTAGTCGGTCTTCTTGGAGACGGATCCGGCGGCCTTGCCACCGCGCGCCAAGATGGCCTCCTTGGCGGAGTCGCGGGAGAAGTCGACGAGCGAGCCGGTGACGACGACAGTGAGTCCCTCGAGGGTGCGCGCGACGGACTCGTCGCGCTCGTCGGCCATGGACACCCGGGCGGCGGTCCACTTGTCGACGATGGCGGTGTGCCAGTCGACGGCGAACCACTCGATGACGGCGCGGGCGATGGTCGGTCCGACGCCCTCGGCTGCCGCCAGCTCTTCCTCCGACGCCGCCCGGATGGCGGCCATGGAGCCGAACTCCTGCGCCAGCGCTCGCGAGGCACTGGGGCCGGTGTGGCGGATCGAGAGGGCGACGATCACGCGCCACAGCGCGACATTCTTGCGGGAGTCGAGGTTGGCGAGCAGCTTCTCCCCGTTGGCGCTGAGCTGCGGACCGTCCTCGCCCTTCTTCGGGGCGCGGGTGAACAGCTCGGTCGACCGGAGCTTGTCGGCGTCGAGGTCGAACACGTCCCCCTCGTTGGTGATCACACCCGCGTCGAGGAGCGCGACGGCCGCCTCGTAGCCGAGCCCCTCGATGTCGAAGGCGCTGCGCCCGGCGACGAAGAACACCCGCTCGCGCACCTGTCCGGGGCAGCTCTCGTGGTTGGGACAGCGACGGTCCTTGTCGCCCTCCTTCTGCTCGACCAGCTCCGTCCCACAGGCCGGGCAGGTCGTCGGGGCGACCCACGGCGCCAGCCCGTCGGGACGCAGCGGCAGCACCGGACCGACGATCTCGGGGATCACGTCACCGGCCTTGCGCAGGATGACCGTGTCGCCGGGGCGCACGTCCTTGCGCTCGACCTCGTGGAAGTTGTGCAGGGTGGCGTTCTCGACGGTCGAGCCCGCCACCTTGGTGGGCTCCATGACGCCGTACGGCGTGACGCGGCCCGTCCGTCCGACATTGACGGCGATGTCGAGGAGCCTGGCGTTGACCTCTTCGGGTGGGTACTTGAACGCGATCGCCCAGCGCGGCGCACGACTGGTCGAACCGAGGCGACGTTGGAGCGCCACATCATCGACCTTCACGACGACGCCGTCGATCTCGTAGGGGACGATCGTGTGCCGCTTCTCCCCCGCGTTGGCGATGTAGTCCTCGACCTCGCTCAGAGTCGGCACGACACGCACCTGCTCGGAGATCGGCAGGCCCCAGGCGGCCAATGCCCGGTAGGCCTGCGACTGCGCGGTCGGCTCGAATCCCTGCCGGGCGCCGATGCCGTGGCAGACCATGTCGAGCGCTCGCGTCGCAGTGACCTTGGGATCCTTCTGGCGCAATGATCCGGCCGCGGCGTTGCGGGGGTTGGCGAAGGCCGGTCGCCCGGCCTCGGTCATCGACACGTTCAAGGACTCGAACGCGGCGACGGGCAGGAACACCTCGCCGCGGACCTCGACCAGGTCGGGGATCGGGAACTCGTCGGAGGCCGTGAGCCGGTGGGGGATCGAAGCGATCGTCTTGACGTTGGGCGTCACGTCCTCGCCGGTGCGGCCGTCGCCGCGGGTGAGCGCGCGCACCAGGCGGCCCTGCTCGTAGAGGAGGTTGATGGCCAGGCCGTCGACCTTCAGCTCGCACAGGAGGGCCGCGTCGGTGATCCCGTCGCGGCCGAGGCGTCCGTGCCAGCCGGCCAACTCTTCGAAGGAGAAGGCGTTGTCGAGGCTCTCCATGCGTTGCAGGTGGTCGACCGCGGTGAAGTCCGTGGCGACGGCGCCCCCGACCTTCTGGGTCGGCGAGTCCGGCGTACGCAACTCGGCGTACTCCTCCTCCAATGCCTCCAACCGTCGCATCCGGCCGTCGAAGTCGGCATCGGACAGGGTCGGCTCGTCGAGGACGTAGTAGCGCCAGCGGGCGTCCTCGATCTCCTCGCTCAGGCGGGCGTGCTCCTCGCGCGCAGCAGGGGGTACGACGGGAAGGTCGGCGTCGCTCATGACGGGCATTCTTCCGGGTGGCACCGACACCGCACAGGCAGGCGCACCGGCAGGCGCACCGGCAGGCGTACTGATCGGACTGTCGGTGCTCTCATGGACGCTGGGAACAAGTCAGCCCGACGCCGAGTTGACGAAACGAAACCGTTCCGTATCATTCAATCGGAACGGAACCGTTTCGTTTCATCCATCCGAGCCCACCGCCCCAGGAGGTGACCATGCCCCTTCGCAAGAAGCACGTCGAAGCCGCCAGCCGCCCCCGGGTCGAGGGCGACCGCGAGTTGGAGATCCTCGAGGCGGCGATCGCCGTCCTCGTCGAGGTCGGCTATGACCGGCTCACGATGGACGCCGTCGCCACCAAGGCGAAGGCCTCCAAGGCGACGTTGTATCGCAAGTGGGAGGGCAAGGCTGCGCTGGTCATCGACGCCCTCATGACGCAGAAGCAGCCCGTCCGCATGCCTGAGGACACCGGGACGTTGCGTGGCGACCTGCTCGCCATGTTCTGCGGCCACGGCGGGCTCACCGACACCCACCAGACGGCCATCCTCGGCAGCGTGGTCACGGCCATCGGCCGGGATCCCGAGTTCGCCGAGGCGTTCCGCCAGAGGTTCATCGCTCCCAAGGTCGCGATCACGCGCGAGGTCTACGAACGGGCCCGTGCCCGGGGCGAGATCCGCGACGACATCGACATCGACATCCTCACCGCGGCGCTGCCCGGCATCGTGCTGCACCGCGGCTTCCTGCTCGGGGACCCACCGACCCCCGACCTGATCGCCCGCGTGGTCGACCAGGTCATCCTCCCCGCCGCCACACGCGGCTGAATGCCCCACCCACTCCTCACACCCAAGGAACCACCGTGGCCGAAATGACTGCCTCCGACCTGCCTGAGAAGGAGGAGTTCGCCCCGCCGAGCAAGCACCTCGGCTGGGCGCTCGTCCTGATCTGCGTGGCGCAGTTGATGGTGGTGCTCGACAGCACCATCGCCAACATCGCCCTCCCCTACATGGGCGCCGACCTCAAGATCGATCCGTCGAACCTGTCGTGGATCGTCACCGGCTACGCCCTCGCCTTCGGCGGTCTGCTCCTGCTGGGCGGCCGCCTCGGCGACCTGTTCGGTCGCCGTCGCGTGTTCATGGCCGGTGTAGCGATCTTCGCGATCGCCTCGGCGCTCGGTGGTCTCGCCCAGAACGAGGCAATGCTGCTCGGCTCGCGTGGCCTCCAGGGTCTCGGCGCCGCGCTCGCGTCCCCGACCGCGCTCGCTCTGATCACCACGACCTTCGCGGCCGGCCCGGCCCGCAACCGGGCATTCTCCGTCTTCGCGATGATGTCCGGCATCGGTGCCGCCATCGGGCTGATCCTCGGCGGCTGGCTGACCGACCTCGACCCCAACTGGGGCTGGCGCCTGACCTTCCTGATCAACGTCCCGATCGGTCTGGCCGCTGCCTTCTTCGCGCCGCGACTGCTGCCCGACAGCGACCACCACGCCGGCTCACTCGACCTGCCCGGCGCCGTTCTCGGCACCGGCGGTCTGCTCGCCCTCGTCTTCGGCATCACCCGCACCAGCAATGTCGACCCCGACACGATCTCCGCGCTCAACCCGCACGGGACCAGCTATGGCTGGGGCGACCCGACCGCACTGACCGCGATCGCCCTCGGTGTCCTCGCGCTGATCGCGTTCGTCCTGGTCGAGACCCGGGTGAAGAACCCGCTCATGCCGCTGTCGATCTTCGCCAGCCGCACCCGCGCCACCGCGTTCGTGTCCATGATGATCACGCCGGCCGCGATGTTCGCGATGTTCTTCTTCCTCTCGCTCTACGTCCAGAACATCATGGGCTACTCCCCGCTCAAGACGGGCTTCGCATTCCTGCCGTTCTGTGTCGGCATGGTGTTCGGTGCGACTCTCTCCTCCAAGTTGATGAGCAAGGTCGACCCGCGGTTCATCGCCGGCACGGGCACCCTGCTGGCCGGTTTCGCACTGTTCGGCTTCTCCCGGATCGAGTTCGGTGCTGAGCACTACTGGTCGGACATCGCCCCCTACATCACGCTGATGTCGCTCGGCATGGGTCTGACCTTCGTGCCGATGACGCTGGTCGCCGTGCACGGTGTGCGCACCCAGGATGCGGGCATCGGCTCAGGTGTCCTCAACACCATGCAGCAGGTCGGTGGCGCGCTCGGCCTGGCCGGTCTGTCAGCGGTCGCGGCCCACTTCTCCACGTCCAAGATGGGCGAACTGATGACCGCCAACCCGACCGGATCGCCGCAGGCGGCCAGCGCACAGGCGTTCGCCGACGGCGCCACCCACGCCTTCCTCATCGGCGCGTTCATGATCTGGACCGCATCACTGATCGTGTGGGTACTGCTCAACGTGAAGCACACCGAACTGGCGGGCGACATGCCGGAGGGCGTGCACGTCTAGATCAGTCAGCCAGCCAACGAACGGGCCACCGAGCGCACCAGCTCGGTGGCCCGTCGTGCCTCCTGAGCCGTTGCGCCCGCAAGGCCGCAGGCCGGAGTGACGACCAGGCTGGCTCCCACCACCCCGGGGTCGAGGCCGAGCATGTCCAACCAGCGCAGGACTCGCTCGACGACGGCCTTGTCGCTGGGCAACGGCCCGGAGGTGGGTACGACGCCCAGTGCGACCACCTCACCCGCCTCGAGCGCCTCGGCCGCTGCATCGTGTCCGTCGGCGTCGAGCAGCGACAGGTCCACCATCAGTCCACGAGCACCGGCACCCCGCAGCAGACCGATCGGGACGCCGCGCGCACAGCAGTGCACCCATGGCGTCGCCCCTGCAGCGGCCGCTGCCTCCAACACCCACTCCAGTGCCTCACTGGCCTCGGGCGGGTGGACGGTGCGGTGCTTCCCGAACCCTGACGCCGTCGGCACCGCTCCGGCCATCACAGCGGGAAGCGCGGGCTCATCGACCTGGAGGATCAGTTCGGTGGCGTTCGGCAGACGACGGCGTACGTCCGCCAGGTGGTCACTGACGCCGAGGGCGAGTGCTTGGGCGAGCTCGCGCCGCGCACCGTGATCGGCGAGAAGCTTGTCGCCACGGGGGCGTTCGACGGTGGCGGCGAGCGTCCACGGGCCGGTGACCTGGACCTTGAACGGCCCGTCGTGACCGGCCGCCTGCTCCTCCAGCGTGTCGAGGTCCTGGGCGAGAAGGCTGCGTGCGCGGCGCTGGTCGATCGCCGGTGCGCCCGACGTACCGGTCAGCCGCCAGCCCTGCGGCTGCAGGTCAGCGTCGAGCTCTCCGATCAGTCCGAGCGTGCGGCCGGTCATCGCAGCGACCGCGCCACGGCCGGGTACCTCGGGCACGAACGGCAGGCCACGGTCGTCGGAACCGAGCTCGCCCAGCACGACGCTCAGCGCCTCGTCGAAATCCCTTTGGGAGTCGCCCGGGAACGACCCGATGCCGGTGGCGCGCACACCACCCGCTCCTCCATCGGTCACGACGAAGTCACCCGCCGAGCGCTGGTGATCGTCGCGGAGCCGACCACCCGTGTGCCGTCGTACACGACGACGGCCTGGCCGGGTGCGATCCCCTCCGCGTGATCGATCAGGTCGACCTCCAGGCCGCCCTCGACGACGGTCACGACCGCCCGGTGCTCGGCGCCGTGCGCCCGCATCTGCACGGTCACACCCTCACCCGACAGCACGGTCCCGACCTCGAGCGGCCGACCACACCAACGGGTCCGGTCACCCTCGACCCGTTCGACGGCGAGCCGCTCGCGGGGTCCGACCGTCACCGTTCCCGACACCGGCTCGATGTCCAGCACATAGCGAGGACGCCCGTCAGGAGCGGGATGTCCCAGGCGCAGGCCACGCCGCTGGCCGATGGTGAAGGCATAGGTGCCGGTGTGCGAACCGACCACCTCGCCGGTGATCTCGTCGCGGATCTCGCCGCCCTGGTTGGGCGCCCGGTCACCGAGCTTCTCCTTGAGCCAACCGGCGTTGTCGCCGTCGGCCACGAAGCAGATGTCATGGCTGTCGGGCTTGTCCGCCACCAACAACCCACGAGACGCGGCCTCGAGGCGCACCTTGTCCTTCGTCGTGTCACCCAGCGGGAACAGCGAATGGCGCAACTGCTGCTCGTCGAGGACACCGAGGACGTACGACTGGTCCTTTGCGCCGTCCACCGCACGATGCAGCTCGACCCCCGCCGGTCCATCGACGACCGTCGCGTAGTGACCGGTCGCGACCGCGTCGAAACCCAACGCCAGTGCCCGGTCAAGCACCGCCTCGAACTTGATCTTCTCGTTGCACCGCAGACACGGATTGGGCGTCTGACCGGCGGCATAGGTGTCCATGAAGTTCTCGACCACGTCGGTGTGGAACCGGTCCGAGAGGTCCCAGACGTAGAACGGGATCCCGATCACGTCCGCTGCTCGGCGGGCATCGTTGGAGTCCTCGATCGTGCAGCATCCGCGGGCGCCGGTGCGATAGGACCTCGGGTTGCGCGACAGCGCGAGGTGGATGCCGGTGACCTCGTGGCCCGCCTCGACGGCGCGCGCGGCAGCGACGGCGGAGTCCACTCCCCCGGACATCGCGGCAATGACCTTCATCTCGGCTCCTCGGTTTCTGGGCTGCCGGGTCATGCGTGGGCCGCGCGGGCCCGTTCGACGCATGCCCCGATCGCGTCGACGACGGCGTCGACGTCGGCCTCCGTGCTGGTGTGGCCGAGGCTGAACCGCAACGAACTGCTGGCCTGGTCGCTCGTGCGGCCCATGGCGAGCAGGACGTGCGAGGGCTGGGGTACGCCGGCCGAGCAGGCCGATCCCGTCGAGCACTCGATGCCCCGGGCGTCGAGCAGCATCAGCAGTGAATCCCCCTCGCAGCCCGGGAAGCTGAGGTGGGCGTTGCCGGGCAGGCGCAGGTCGGGATCACCGTTGAGGACGGCATCCGGCACTGCTCGGCGTACCCCTGCGACGAGGCGCTCGCGCAGTGCCGCCACCCGCTCGGCGTGCTCGGCCTGCCGCTTGACGGCGAGCTCGACGGCCGCGGCAAGGCCGGCAATCGCCGGCACGTCGAGCGTCCCGCTGCGCACGTCGCGTTCCTGACCGCCGCCATGAACCAGCGCGGCGAGCTCCACCTCACGGCGTACGACGAGAGCCCCGACACCCTGCGGACCGCCGACCTTGTGCCCGGACAGCGAGAGGGCGTCGACGCCGCTGGCGGCGAAGTCGACCGGGGTGGCGCCGACGGCCTGCACGGCGTCGGTGTGGACGGGGATCTTGTGTCCGGCGGCGATCGCGACCACATCGTCGATCGGCTGGAGGGTACCGACCTCGTTGTTGGCCCACATCACGGTGATCAGCGCAACCGAGGCGGGATCACGCTCGACGGACGCCCGCAGGGCATCGACGTCGAGGCACCCCTGGCCGTCGACCGGCAGCAGCTCGACCTCGGCCCCCTCGTGCTCCTCGAGCCATTCGAGCGCGTCGAGGACAGCGTGGTGCTCGATCGCGGTCGACAGGATCCGGGTGCGACTCGCGTCGGCATCGCGGCGCGCCCAGAACAGTCCTTTCACCGCGAGGTTGTCGGCCTCCGTGCCGCCCGAGGTGAAGACCACCTCGCCGGGCCGACAGCCGAGTGCCTGGGCAACCGTCTCGCGGGACTCCTCGACCACGCGACGGGCCCGACGCCCGGACGCATGCAGCGAGCTGGCGTTGCCGACCTCGCGCAGGTGAGCGGTCATCGCGTCGACCGCGACGTCGGTCATCGGCGTCGTCGCAGCATGGTCGAGATAGACCGTCCGGGAGTCGTTCATGGCAGGTCCCAGCGTACGTGCGTCAACCAGTCAGAGCACGACGAGGGCATCGCGGTGGATGACCTCGCGTTCGTACGCCGCGCCGAGCTCACGCTTCAACTCCTTGGATGAGCGGCCGAGCAGTGCAGGGAGCTCGTTGGCGTCGAAGTTCACCAGCCCTCTCCCGATGACAGCGCCGTCAGGATCGAGGAGATCGACCGGGTCACCCGCACTGAAATCCCCCTGTACGCCGGTCATTCCGGCCGCCAGCAGGGACGCACGCCGGTCGACCACCGCACGCACGGCTCCGGCGTCGAGGACCAGCGCGCCCTTGGCCTCCGTGGCATGACGCAGCCACAGCAGGCGCGTCGGGCGCCGCTTGCCGGTCGGGTGGAACAAGGTGCCCACCTGTGCACCGGACAGCGCATCGCCGGCCAGGTCCGCGGAGGTGAGCACGACCGGGATCCCCGAGCCCGTGGCGATCGCAGCGGCATCGACCTTGGTGACCATTCCGCCCGTGCCCACCCCCGCGGCACCGGCCGCGCCGATCACGACATCGCCGAGATCGTCCGACGAGCGGACGTCGGCGATCAGCTGGGCTCCGGGGTGCGAGGGCGGCCCGTCGTAGAGCCCGTCGACGTCGGACAGCAGCACCAACAGGTCGGCGTGGACCAACTGGGCGACCAGCGCGGCCAGCCGGTCGTTGTCGCCGAACCGGATCTCGGAGGTCGCGACCGTGTCGTTCTCATTGACGATGGGGATCACGCCGAGCTCGAGGAGCTGGGCGAAGGTCTGATGGGCATTGCGATAGTGCGATCGCCGCGTGACGTCGTCAAGGGTCAGGAGCACCTGGCCGGCGATCAGGTCGTGGCGGGCGAGCTCCTCGGTGTAGCGGTGGACGAGCAGACCCTGTCCCACGCTGGCTGCCGCCTGCTGCGCGGCGAGTCCACGCGGACGCTTCGAGAGTCCCAGCGGCGCCAGCCCGGCGGCAATCGCACCGGAGGACACGAGCACCACCTCGGCGCCGCGCTCGCGGACGTCAGCCAGGACGTCGACCAGCGCGCTGACCCGGGCGGGGTCGATCCCGCCGGAGGCGGTCGTCAGGGACGAGGAGCCGACCTTGACGACGATCCGGCGGGCACCAGTCACCAACGCCCGGTCACTCACCGGGGTCGTCCTCCAGCCAGTCCGCGTCTTCGTCGGTGGCCGGCCGGGCGTCCGGGTCGTCCTCGGAGCCGATCTCGAAGGAGGTCGGACCATAGACGTCGGGCTGGTCGATCCGGCGGGCCACGTCGGCACGGGTCTCGCCCTCGGCGCGATCGTCCATGTTGTCCTGGATCTCGCGGCGACGTGACGCAGCAGGACGCTGCTCGTGGAAGCGGTCGTCCTCCCCACGGCGCGACAGGATCTCGGCGCCGGCGTCGATGCCGGGGCGGAAGTCGAACACGACGGCGTTCTCGACGTCGCCGATCAGGACGGCGTCGCCCTCCTCGGCTCCCAGCTGGACCAGCTTGGCCTCGACGCCGAGTCGGTTGAGTCGGTCTGCGAGATAGCCGACCGCCTCGTCGTTGCTGAAGTCGGTCTGCCGCACCCAGCGCTCCGGCTTGGCACCGCGCACCCGCCATCCCTCGCCGGTGCCGACGACGGTGAACTCGTCGCCACCGTCGGCGGACGCAGGCCGGATCACGATCCGCTCGGGAGCCGGCGCCGGGCGCTCCGCTCGCGCTGCCCGCAC
>JASLDK010000053.1 GCA_030145945.1 Nocardioides sp. | reverse complement strand
CGGACTGGGTGTCGTAGCCCTTCTTCGCGAGCAGGTAGTCGTGGGGATCTTCGAAGTCGATCGGGTTCGGCTTCGGCGGCAGGTCGGCGGGCTTCTCAGGGGGGTTGACCTGGATCTGTTCCGCGCTCAGCAACTTGTTGGCCGCCCTGCCCAGCGCCATCGAGGCGGCGGTCATCTGCTGGCGGCGGACTTCGACATCCGCTGCGCGGTTCGTGAACGCAGCGGATCCGGTGGCCGCGATGCCCTCGGGGTCACCCTCGACACCGTCGCTGAAGCCCCGCTTGACCTCGGTGGCAGCGACGTCCAGCGCGTGCTTCACCGTCGCCAGGATCTTGGCGTCGTGAAGCCACGCCTCTGACACGTCAGCGAGTCGCTGCCCGTTCGAGTTCGCTGTGGCCTTCTTCAGCTTCGCGATGTTCTCGCCAGCCACGATTCAGCCCTCCTGCGTGGGGTCGTGTTCGGTCGCAACGGTGTTGACGTTGTCGTTGACTGCCTTGTTGTAGGCCGTGTCGCCCTGGTTGTAGGCGCCATTGCCGAGTGTGTCGACGATCGACTCCCTGGCTTTGAAATCGACGACGACGCCCTCTTCAACCTCGGTCACGTCGCTGTGTGCCAACTTGCAGGCATCCCGGAACTTCTCCAGATCAGCGAGCACCCCCTCCAGGGTGCTCACCATGACTGCCTGCGCCTTGGCGTGGTGAAGCGCGAGAGCGGGCGCGGCATCACTGGTGCCGTACGCCGACTCGGGGATGAACGCGTCCTGGGCGAACTTCGCCGGTTTGATCTGACCGATCCCCGCGGTCAACTGAGTGATGACCGCGTCAATGGCGTCCTCGACGATCGTCAGTCCGTGCGGGGTCGCCTTCGAGACGGCCGTGGCGAATCCGCCCATTTCCACCGGCAGCATGGTCACTCCAAGTCATGACTCAAAGGATGTCGGCCCGACCGGACCCAACTGGCCCCGCTTACCCCGCTGGACACCCCTCAAACCGATGACGTCTACGGTGAACCTCACCCATCTCGGAAGGACGAGCCGATGTCGCCTCGCCACTACGTCGCCTGCGCCGCGATCTCGATGTTGCCGCTGGCCGGACTCACCGCCTGCAGCGATTCGGATGACGCGAGAACAAAGCCTGACGCCGTCACGTCGACGACATCCGCGACCGACACTCCAAGCACGCTTCCCCCGACCGCGACCGCTGCCCCCGCGGCGGACGGCCAGCTCGTCGACGCCGAGGTCTATCGCTTCCACCTGCCCAGTGACGGTGTCTGGAAGTCCGACCTCAAGAACTTCACCGTCGCGTATGCCCGAATCGGGCCTCGGGCAGGAGAGACGATTCACGTGTCCTCGTGGGCTTTCCGACAGTCGCCCACCTCTCCTGAGACCCTCGACGACGTCGCTGACGTGATGGGCGTCGACGACCGGTCCCAAGGCGATCAGTCCCCGAACGTCCCGCCACTGTCACGCGGCCCCGACCGCGTCGTTCAGGGCGCGAACGGATTCACGGCCGAGACGGAGACCCGGAGACGCGACGGTTTCAAGCAGCACGTCCTCGTCCTCGTCTGGGGCACGGTCCACAACGGTCAGCAGTTCGCGCTGGAAGTCGACGGCCCTCCGAACGACCCTCGCACCCGCGAGTGGTTCGAGCAGATCCTGTCGTCTCTGGAGTGGAAGTAGTCCGGTTCCTCGGACGTGACTCACCAGCCCTGCGCTGCGCGGTAGTTTTCACCCATGGATCTGGTGCCCGTTCGCTCGCTTCCCGGCGCCGGCCTGCTCCCTGCCCCCGACCAAGTGGTCGCGGCGGCGAGCAATGCCGCACAGAAGCTGCTCTACGGCGGTCTCGCCGACCTGCGGCCGATGCCGCGCACGCTGATCGACGACGGCGTCCTGCGCGAGGTCTACCACTATCGACCGGCCGGCCATGTCCAGGAACACGGCGACCCGGTCCTGCTGGTGACACCACTCGCGGCTCCGTCGAGTTGCTACGACCTGCGTCGCGGCTGCTCGCTCGTCGAGCACTTCGTCACGGAGGGACGCCCGACCTATCTCGTCGAATACGGCGAGGTCTCCTTCCGCGACCGCAACCTCGGCATGGAGCACTGGATCGACGAGGTCGTGCCGTCCGCGATCCGCGAGGTGTCGGCGCATGCCGGAGGGCGCCCGGTGCACGTCATCGGCTGGAGCCTCGGCGGCATCTTCTCGCTGCTCAGCCTCGCCGACGAGAGATCCGGCGACCTGCCCGTCGCCTCCCTCACGGTGGTCGGATCCCCGATCGACATCTCGCAGGTGCCGCTGCTCGCGCCCTTCCGGCCGCTGCTCAACTTCTTCAACGGCAAGGGACCGATCACCAAGGGCTACCAGATGCTCGGAGGAGCCCCGAAACCCCTGGTGAAATGGGCCTTCCAGCTCTCCGCCTTCCAGAAACTGGTGACCAAACCGATCGCGCTGGCGACCCACTTCGACGACCGGGAGTTCCTGGCCCAGGTCGAGGCCGTCGACCACTTCACCGCCAACATGATCGCCTATCCGGGGCGCACCTTCGGTCAGCTCTACCACCGCTTCGCGAAGGGCAATCAGCTCGCCAGCGGCACCTTCGAGCTCGACGACCGGACCATCGACCTGGGCGACATCGACGTGCCGGTCCTCGTCTTCGGAGGGTCCACGGACGGCATTGCCCCGATCGGGTCGGTGCGGGCCGTCGTACCCCTGTTGAAGAAGTCGCCGGAGGTGCGCTTCGAGATCGTGCCCGGCGGGCACCTCGGCATGCTGACCGGGCGGGCGGCGCGGCGTACGACCTGGCTGGTGATGGACGAGTGGATCACCCAGTGGTCCACCGACAACAGGCCCGCCGTGCCGATCGGCACCAACCGCAAGCGGCGTACGTCGTCGGCCGCATCCCGGTCCCTCGCGAAGTGACGCGCGGATCGGTCCTGGTGCGGTGAGCCTCCCCACGCGGGTCCGGATCGGGTACGGCGCAGGGTCGGTCGCGACGGGCGCCTTCGGCACCGTCCCGGGGCTGATGCTGCTGCCCTACCTGACGGACA
>JASLDK010000046.1 GCA_030145945.1 Nocardioides sp. | reverse complement strand
GCTGGTCACCCGCGCCGTGCGTGACGGTGACGAATGGATGCTCACCGGCAACAAGGTCTTCATCACCAACGGGACGTGGGCCGACGTCGCGCTCGTCTTCGCCCGCACCGGTGGGCCGGGGCCGAAGGGCATCACGGCCTTCCTCGTCCCCACCGACTCCCCCGGCTTCAGCCGTCGCGAGATCAAGGGAAAGCTCGGCCTGCGCGGACAGGCGACCGCGGAGCTGGTCCTCGAGGACGTCCGGGTGCCGGACAGCCACCGGCTCGGCGGCGAGGGCAGCGGCTTCCGGATCGCGATGACGGCCCTCGACAAGGGCCGGATCTCGGTGGCGGCCGGATGTGTCGGGCTCTCCCGTGGCTGCCTCGAGGCGAGCGTCTCGTACGCCGGCGAGCGCACGCAGTTCGGAAAGCCGATCGCCTCCTACCAACTGGTCCAGGAGATGCTCGCTGACATGGCCGTCGAGACCGACGCTGCCCGGCTGATGGTGTGGCGGGCCGCCGATCTCGCCGAGCGCGGTGAGCCGTTCGGGACGGCCGCCTCCATGGCCAAGCTCTTCGCGACCGAGGCATCGGTGCGGGCCGCGAACCAGGCCGTGCAGGTGTTCGGCGGCTATGGCTACGTGGACGAGTTCCCCGTGGGCAAGGCGCTGCGCGATGCCCGGGTCACCACGCTGTATGAGGGCACCACGCAGATCCAGAAGCTGCTGATCGGTCGGGCACTGACGGGCATCAGCGCCTTCTGACCCTCACTCGGCCCGGACGGCGGCTGCCTCGACGGCGTCCGTGATCGGTGTGATCCAGGACTGGTGGGTCGTGGTGTTCTTGGTGATCGCGAGCAGTTCGTCCATGTGGGGCTCGAGGCCGGTGACCTTGTCGAGCGGCACACCGATGATCAGCTGGAACCCGAGGCCCCGCCACGCCTTCACGGCACGACCTGCGAACTCGGAGTCGGCCTTCACGAAGCCCTCGTCGAGGAACACCGGTGCGAAACGCGGACGCGACCGCATCTCGTCACCCAACCGGAAGCGGAGCGCCGAGCCGACGATGAACGCGACCAGCTCCTGGCTCTCACCACCCGACTTCTCCCCGAGCGTGCGATAGGTCGCCCGGAGTTCGCCGGTGAGGTGGTCGTAGCGCTCGGCGCTGATCTCGACATGACGTCGCACGTCGAGCAGCCGGTCGCGATCGCTGCCGCCCGCCGCCTCGCTCGAGGTCTGGTCGGGCTTGCGGAGCTGGCGCATGAACCTGCTCAGCTCGGCGAACCTCTTCTCGAGGTCCTCCTCCCTGAGCTCGGCTGTGGCCCCGGACGACAGCGCCCGCAGGTCCTTCATGAAGACCTGGACGTGGGCGGGCGCGAGTCGGCGCAGCCGGATGCGCAGTCGATCGGCACCGGCACCGAACTCGAGGCGCCGCAGGATCGCGTTGATCGGCTCGAGCCGGTCCTCGATCTCCTCCACCGACGAGGACATCGCACCCAGCAGTGGGACCAGGTCCTGGCCGCTCCACTCGGTGAGGCGGCGCCGCCACTCGGAGCGCCGATCGGCGAGTCCCTTGCCGCGGATCTCCTCGAGGATGCGGGCGTAGTCGGCGTACGACTCGGCAGTCACACCGAGATTGGGCGAGTCCCAGGCGAACTTGTAGCTGCGGAAGATGGTGCCGAGGTCGTCGTCGCAGCGCTTGATCTCGGCCTCGGCGTCGGCGAGTGCCGTGCGCAGCCGCTCACCGAGACGTTGGGAGTTCTCCGCGAACCGGTCGAGGTCATCCGGGTCGGCCGGCGCCGCGGCGGCGGCGAAGTCGGCCGTCAGTGCGGCGTCCTGGTCGTCGTCGAGGAGGACGACGCCCGCGCTCTCGATGGCGAGCACTCGGTCCTTGATCGCGTCCTCAGCGTCGTAGAGCTCGCCCTGGTCGCCCTGCAGCCGGTCCCTGCGCTGTTCGAGGGAGAACCGCTGTTTTCGGGTCTGGCCCAGTCGATCCTCGAGATCGTCGATCTGCGCCTGCAACACCTGCAGGCGGTCGTCGGACGCCAGGATCGCTGCGCGGCGCTCCTCGAGATCGGCGATCCGACGGTCGCTGCCCGCGACGTCGACGTCGTCGAAGCGAACCATCACGATCGCGTCGTACGCCTTGCGCTGCAGGTCGATCAGGCTCGACAACCGTCCGAGCTCGGAGAGTCGTCCGTCGATCTCGCCGAGCTTGCGCTCCACGACGACCAACTGGGCGTCGATCTCGGCGATCGCGTCCTCGCTGGAGAAGCCGATGATGTTGCGTTGCTCGTTGCGACCGTGGGTGCCGCGGCGACCGTTGCGGGTCTGGCCGGCGAGGGTGACCCGGAACCCGGGTCCGTTGAGCTCGCTCGCGTCGGCCACGCAGAGTGCATTGCGCGCGGGCTCCTCGACGTGCTGCTGGACCCAGCCTGCGAACGGCGAGTCCTTGAACAGCAGCTTGCCCGCGATCCGCTCGGGATCGGAGGGTCCGGTGCCTGGGAGGTCGAGCTCGACACCTTGAAAGGTCAGACGCGCGGGCAGCCGCAACTGGTCGATGGCTGCGGAGAAGTCCGAGAGTCGGTCGATCGGGACGAGCATCATCCGGGCACTGCCGCCGAGCACGGTCTCGACCGCGGTGCGCCAACGGGCCTCATCGGGGGCGACGTCGATCAACTCGGCGACGAACGGGAGGTCCTCGACCGACAGGCCACTGGCGCGGGCGACCATGGTGCGCAGGTTGTCGAGCGCAGCCGGCACCCGTCCGGCGCGACTCTCCAGGGAGACGCGCTCCTGCTTGAGCACCGATTGTTCCTGGGTCAGCGGGAACTGCTCGTTGCGCAGCACCTGCTCGCGCTCGGCCTGCAGTGCCTTCTGCCGCTTCTCCCCCGCCGCGACCCGCTCACGGGCCTGCTCCTGAAGCACGGTGAAGGCACCGATGTCCTCGAGTGCGGACTCGAGGTCAGGGGGCTCGATGTCAGGAAGACCGACCAGCGGATAGACGCGCTCCTCGAGCTCGGAGAGCCGGTTCCCGCGCTCCACCCGCAGGCTGCGCTCGTCCTCGGCGCGTGCCGCCAGCCGCTGGAGATCGCCGCCCCCCGCGTCGCGATGCGCCTCTTTCGCAGCATCGAGGTCTCCACTGAGCTGGAGCTCCTCGCTCTGCGCGAGAGCGAGGGCCTGCAACGTCGCCGTCCGCTCCTCGCGGTTGGTCGAGACCGCGGTCTCGATGAGCCGCAGGTGGGTGCGCATCAGCCAGTAGCGCAACGGCGTCTCGTCGCCGCTCAGCGTGATGCCGTAGGAGTCGAGCTCGGCCAGCCGCTTCGCGGCCGTCGCACGCCGTTCGTGCATCTCGGTGATCGGCTCGAGGAGCTCGAGCTTCTGCTGCTCGGTCCGCATGGCGGCGTGAGCCGCGTCGAGGTCGTCGAAGTGCTCGATCGCGCGGTCGGCGGCGGCATAGGTCGCCGGACGCTCGAGGACCATGTCCTTGTAGAGCTCGTCGACGCTGCGCACCTGGTTGCCGGCCTGGATCCGGGCGAGGAGGCGCAGCGCCTTGCTCCCGTCGCCGCCGGCTCCGATGCCGAGGCGGGCGTGCAGGACCGCCGAGAAGTCGGCGTAGGTGCGGTGGACGCGAATGCCGGGGAAGAGCTTCTTGAGGGTGTTGGCGTGGAACTTCTCCGGCACGGCGGCCTCGAGCTTGTCCAACGGCAGGACACCTTCGTGGGTCCACATCTGCATGAGGACGTCGCCGGAGCGGGAGGCACGACGGGGCACGTAGTAGGTGCGCAGTGCGGTGAAACGACCGCCCTGATCACTGACGAAGGTCATCGCCACCGCACCCCAGGTGTCGGCGCCCCTGCCGCGCAGCAGTTTCTCGACGGGGCGGCCCGTCTTGGGGTCGTCGACGACGTCGACCGCGCCGCGCAGGTAGGACAACAGGTTGCGCTGACCGGCGCTGCGGGCCCGACCAGCGACGGCGTCATTGGAGGCGCCGTTGAACTTGGTGTCCGAGGGCATCATCAGCGCCGTGTAGGCGTCGAGGATGGTGCTCTTGCCGACACCGGACGCGCCCGAGATCATCGTCGCGTCACCAGCGAGCGGAACCGTGGTGAGACCACCGAAGCCACCCCAGTTGACCAACTGGAGCAACGACGCGCGCCACTGGACCGTGTCGTCGACCGGAGCGGCGACCGTCTCTTCGGCAAACAGCCCGGTGGAGTCCACCTGCTCGTCCACGGACATCAGGCGTCCTCCTCCTCGAACAGGTCGGCCTCGGGTTCGGCGTCGACCGGCTCGACGGCGGTGCCGTTGGCATGCTGCAACGCCTCCAGCAACTCCTGCAGGAGCTCGAGCGGCAGCAGCGGCTCGACGGCCTCACTGATCTCGAACCGCTCCTCGGAGGCGGTCGCGATCAGCAGACCCGCCTTGGCAATGGCGGTGACAGCGTTGCGAGCGCGCTTCTCGTCGCCGGACTCGTCGGTCGCGTGCGCGGGTCGATAGCTTGCGATGTAGTCGATGATGTCCTCGCGGTCGACGTAGACCCGCACGTCGCCACCGGCGATGCCGGCCCGCAGCCGGTCGCGGAGGTGGACCAGGACGAGCGTCTCCTCGCGCGACCATGCAGTGTCGTGGAGCAGGGTCGGGAAGCGTACGCCGCCCTCGGCGTTGGCCTGCCGCTTCCACGCCACCTCCCGCTCACGGTCCACAGCGAGGTCGAGGAACAGGTCGTTGAGACGTGAGCGGAAGATCCGCTCGTTGTCCATCACGCTCTGCCAGTCGCGGGGATGGGTGCGGGCGCTGATGAAGCGCTGCTTGAGCAGGGCAACCAGCGCTTGGCGCTGGGCGTATTCGAGCCCTCCCTCATCGCCCTCGAAGAGAGAGACGGAGTCCTCGTCGAGCAGTTCGTAGTCCTCGACCTCGTCGAGGTCGGCCTGGTCGAGGTCCGACGTGGTGTCGGTGGTCATGCGTGGGACTCCTCACGAACAGGATCGAGGTCAGGATCGGGCAGGGGGGTGCGGGGCACGGCGAAGGTGCGCTGAGAGCCGTCGGGCCGCACGGTGGCGAACGACTCGAGCGCGTCCTCGGTGCTGAGGTCGCGATTGGCCGCCAGGTGGAGCAGACCGAAGATCTCGACCGGTCGACGCAGTGACGGCTCGAGAGTGTCGAACAGCTCGCCGAGGGATGCAGCGGGCAGCAGGTCACGCAGGGCGTCGTCGAGCCGCTGGCGCAGCGAGCCGAGCTGCGGCCCGCCCTGGGCCATCAGCTCGGCCAGCGACAGGCTCGGGGCATCCGTGGGATCGGCTGCGCTGATCCGGTCAGGCAGGGCGTCGTCGGCGGGATCGTAGAACCGCTCGCGGAGGTGGTCGACGTTGATCCGGTTGGGCAGCAGCGACACGTCGTGGGTGGCCCGGGGGCCGGTGCTGGCCATCCAGGTCATCAGCTCGGACTCGACCTGACGCAGCGTCTGCTCCAACTCGCGGTCGCGCGCAGCGGCGTGGGAGACGATGTATTCCTTCAGGGTCGCCGTCACCCGGCTGCGCTGGGCGAGCACCCGGTCGAGGCCGTCGCGCACCAGCCGGACCGTGCCGCGCAGTTCGGAGCGGTCGGCGTCGCCGAGAATGTTGTCGGAGAGCGGATGGTCGAGCAGCGCGGTGAGATCCTCGCGCAGCTGCATGACGAGGGCATCGTCGCGAAGCAACGCGAAGGCGCCCTCGAAGGCGCGGCCCTCATGGGTGGCCGTCATCAGTGCGTCGGCCCGAGCGAGGTATTCGTCGATCACCTCTCCGGCGGGCCGGTCCTCGGCTCGGAACGCCGCGAGGATCTCACCCCGGATGGTGGCGAAGCGTTCCTCCACCCGTGCGAAGTCACTGGGCAGGGCGCTGATCAGCGACAGCAGCTCGGTGAACCCTTCCACCATGTAGTCCTCGGTCGCGCTCACCATCTCGGCACCGTCCACCAGACGGTCGCGCTCGGCCTGCAGCCGGGCGATCTCCTCGTTGAGCAGGGTGACGCGGGCTCCGCGATCGGGATTGGCCTCGGCATTGAACCGCCGGACGGTCCCGAGGATCGTCGCGATCCGGTGCTCGCTGAGCGTGGCCCGGTCGCGGGCGAGGTTCTTGACCAGTTCGAGCGCCTGCTGGGCGTGGGAGGTCAGCGAATAGACCTCGTTGCCCTGTTCGTCGAGCGAGCGGACCAACCACTGCCCGCGCATCCAGCGCTGGCAGATGTCCCGGCCACTCCCCGAGGGGACGTCGGACTCGCCGGTCAAGGCGATCTCGGCGAGATGCTCCTCGACCTGGGTGTGCAGTCGCGCCGTCGGGATGGGCTTGTTGTTGCGACCGAAGGCGGCCCGGAAGATCGTGATCACAACCGGCGCCTGCCGCTGGTGGAGCAGGGTCAACGTGGGCTGTGCAAAGGCGCCCTTGACCCGCGCCAGCTCGCCGGCGATCTCGCTCACTCGTCCCCACCCTTCCGCTCGACCTCCAGGGGATGGGACAGTCTCCCAGAGGGGTACGACGCAGCTCCCACTGCCACCCGCGGCGGGAGTGACTTCGAGATGACGGGGTACTACCCCGCCGTCCCGAGACCCCGATGAGACAAGGACAGTTCCGTGATCCACATCGCCCCGATCCCCACGATCAAGCGCCTGACCGTCGCCGCCGCGAAGGCTCCGACCGCGATCGCCGGAGCGGCCCTGGGGCTGGCGAAGTCCGCTGTGCGCGGCGCGCAGGGCGCGGCCGACGAGAAGCAGCCCGCCATCGACCCGGACCGGCCCGTCAACGTGACCGAGGAGCTGGGCCTGGATCCGGCCCCGGTCACCAGGCCGAAGGCCCCGAAGCCCTTGACCGACATCGATGCGCAGGCCGACCCGGACAATGTCGACGTGACGCCGGCGGACATCGCCGACGCGGTGAAGAAGGACTGAACAACCGAAAGGCACAGGGATGGGCGCGTACGCGGAGAAGGGCAAGGCGTTCGAACGGGACATGACCTATGTCCCCGACCGGATCACCCGCGAGGAAGGACGCAGTCAGGACCCGCACGAGGGCGATCTCGACGTACCCACCTGGCCGGTGGAACCCGGGCGCTATCGCCTGGTCGCCGCCCGCGCCTGTCCCTGGGCCAACCGGTCGATCATCGTCCGCACACTGCTGGGCCTGGAGGACGTCATCTCACTCGGGCTGCCGGGCCCGACCCACGACCAGAGCAGCTGGCGCTTCGACCTCGATCCCGGCGGTGTCGATCCGGTGCTCGGCTACGAGCGCCTGCAGCAGGCCTACTTCGCCCGCGATCCTGACTATCCCCGAGGCATCACGGTCCCGGCGATGGTCGACGTACCGACGAAGTCGCTGGTGACCAACGACTTCCCCTGGATCACCCACGACCTCTTCTTCGAGTGGCGCGACCACCACCGGCCCGGCGCTCCCGACCTGTGGCCGGACGCGTGCCGGGACGAGATGGAGGAGGTGATGAAGCGGGTCTTCACCGAGGTCAACAACGGCGTCTATCGCTGTGGATTCGCCGGGACACAGGAGGCGTACGACGCGGCGTACGACCGGCTCTGGACCGCGATGGACTGGCTGGAGGAACGCCTCGCCGACCGGCGCTACCTGATGGGCGAGACGATCACCGAGGCCGACGTGCGTCTCTTCACGACTCTCGTCCGCTTCGACGCGGTCTATCACGGCCACTTCAAGTGCAACCGCAACAAGCTGTCCGAGATGCCGGTGCTGTGGGCCTACGCCCGGGACCTGTTCCAGACGCCGGGCTTCGGGGAGACCATCGACTTCGAGCAGATCAAGCAGCACTACTACGTCGTGCACGCGGACATCAATCCGACCGGCGTCGTCCCGAAGGGCCCGGACGAGGCGGGATGGCAGCTTCCGCACGGTCGGGAGCAGCTCTGACCCGGCGGGTGTCGTAGGCCCACAAGGCGATCTCGACCCGGTTGCGGGCGCCGATCTTGGTCATCACCGATGCCACGTGGGTCTTGACGGTGCTCAGTCCGACGTACAGCTCGCTGCCGATCTCGGCGTTGGTCCGGCCCCGGGCGACCAGGGCGAGCACGTCCTCCTCACGCTCGGTGAGAGGTTCGAGGGGTTGAGCCGGCGCGGTCGGCGTCTGGTCGGCGAAGGTCGCCAGGAGCCGCCGCATGATGTCGGGCGCGATCAGGGCGTCCCCGTTCGCTGCCGCCTCGATGGCCTGGACGAGGAGGGCCGGACCGGCGTCCTTGAGCAGGAAGCCTCGGGCACCGGCCCGCAACGAGCCGAGAACGTACTCGTCGAGGTCGAAGGTCGTGATGACGACGACCGCGATCGGCTCCGCCACCTCGGGCCCGGCGAGGCGACGTGTCACCTCGACCCCGTCGAGACCGGGCATGCGGATGTCGGCGAGCAGGACGTCCGGACGAAGGCGGGTGGCGACCTCGAGCGCCTCGATCCCATCGGCGGCCTGACCCACGACCTCGATGCCGGGCTGTGCGTCGAGGATCATCACCAGGCCGGCCCGGATCAGGTCCTGGTCGTCGGCGACGACGACGCGAATGGCCGCCGAACTCATCGGACCGCCGCCGCGGGCAGGACGGCCTCGACCACCCAACCGCGCTCAGGTCCTGGCCCTGCGGTGAGCGACCCACCGAGCAGTTGGGCGCGTTCGGACATGCCTTGCAGGCCGAAGCCGGGCAGACGTGGCGAACCGGACGGAGGTCGGCCGTCGTCGCTCACCCGCAGGACGACGACACCGCCCTCGCGTCGTACGCCGATGTCGACCCTGGTTGCCTCCCGCGCATGCCTTACGGCGTTGGTGAGTGACTCCTGCGCGATCCGGTAGAGCACCGCGTCCACGGCCGGTGGCACAAGACTCACGTCGCCGGTGACAGCGACCTCGACGATCGGCCTGCGATCCCGACGCGCCAGAGCGGGCAGGTCAGCGAGACCCCGCTGTGGTGCGAGGGCGCCGGACTCCCCGTCCCGCAGGACCCGCACCATGGACCTCATCTCCGCCAACGTGCGCGATGCCTCGGCGCCGATCGCAGCGAGGATCTCGGCCGCCTTGTCCGGCCGTTCGTCGACGACGACGCCACCGGCCTGGGCCTGGACGGCGATGGCCGAGACGTGATGGGCCACGATGTCGTGCAGTTCGCGGGCCAGGGCGACTCTCTCCTGAGCACGGATCTCCCGCTGTTGCCGGCGCCGGACCTCCGCGCGGTAGCGGAACACCGCGCCCATCGCGCCGCATGCCAGGAGGAAGGCGCTTCCGTCGAGGATCTCGGATCGGCCCGCCGAGGATGCAGACATCCCCAGCATCGCGACGACGACCACGAAGGCTGCCCCGAGCGCCACCTCGCGCCCTGACCCCCAGCGCACCAGCGAGAACAGCAGGACCACGACGGCGACCATCGCCTGGAGCCCGACCTCGTTCGCGTGGGCGAGCAGCTGCAGGACGGAGAGGAGCCCAGCGATTCCCCAACTGGCGAGGCAGGCTGCGAGCGGATCGGTTCGCCGCCGGAGCAGGGCGGGCGCGAGCGCAAGGGCGAGCACGATCACCAGCGGGCGCCAGGTCAGGTGGGGCCGCAGGGTCCCTTCGAGCAGTACGACGGCCACGAACCCGACCACGATCAGCCGGTCGAGACGCCCGACGGGCGGGACGTCTGCCGGGCGCGGCTCGGCGAGCAGGGAGCGCCAGGCGGTGATCACGGGCCCAGCCTAGGGATCCGGAAGCGTCGGCGTACCGGCCGAAAGTACGAGAGCGACCTCCTGCCATCGGCCGTCCGAATTGCGGCCTCGCGGCTGATACCCGACACCGCTCG
>JASLDK010000410.1 GCA_030145945.1 Nocardioides sp. | reverse complement strand
CTGGCCGAGGCGCGGCCTGAGCTGGCGCGTCGAGGCAAGCGCATCGCCGATCTCGACGCGTACGTCGAGCAACTCCACCGAGACGTGGCGACGCGCGATGCCGAGATCGAACGTCTCCATGGACTGGTCGGCGCCCTGCGGGCCCGGAACCGGCGCAAGAGGCAACGGCTGGAACGGGCGGAGCGCGGGATCGCCGCGGCCGAGGCCGAACTTGCTGCCCTGCGCGCCTCCCGTTCCTGGCGGCTCACGGCGCCCCTGCGGGCACGGCGTCGGGGCTGATCGCGGCCGAACGAGGGAAAAGCAGTTGTGAGTGAGTCCTCACTCATTCATACTGGCGGGCATGCCACCTCGTGCCGCACCGATGTCGCCGGAGGACCGCCGTGAGGCGCTGATCCGGGCGACCCGACCGCTCCTCTACGAGCACGGCCGTGCTGTCACGACCCGCTTGATCGCCGAGGCTGCCGGTGTCGCGGAAGGCACCATCTTCCGGGTCTTCGAGTCCAAGGACGAGCTCGTCGACGCCACGATCGCCCGTGCCTTCGATCCAGGGGAGTTGGTACGCCGACTCGAGGAGATCGACTCGGCGCTGCCGCTGCGTGAGCGGATGCTCGCGATGACCTCGATCATGCAGCAGCGCTTCCTCGCGGTCTTCGAACTGATGCGAGCCATCGGTGCGGTCGGACCACCGAAGCACCTGCATGATCGTCCCGAGATCGTTGAAGGTCAGGCCGAGGTGCACCGCCGCCTGCTCGCCCTGATCGAGCCGGACGCCGATCGGCTCACCCTTCCCCCCGCCCAGGTGATGCACGTGTGGCGGCTGCTCACCTTCGCCGGCTCCCACCGGGAGATCGCCGACAACAACCTGCTGACCCCCGCCCAGATCGTCGACACCGTGCTCCACGGCGTCGAGAGGAGCGAATCCTGATGCTCGTCCGTCTCCTGCGCACCCACCTCGCGCCCTACCGCCGCTGGCTGACGATCCTGGTCATCCTGCAGTTCACCTCCACCGTGGCGATGCTCTACCTGCCCCACCTCAACGCCGACATCATCGACAAGGGCATCGCCCGCGGCGACAACGGTTACGTGCTGCGGATCGGCGCCCTGATGCTCGCGATCGCCCTGGTCCAGGCTGCCTGCGCGATGTCGTCGGCCTGGTTCGGCAGCCAGGCCGCGATGGCGTTCGGGCGCGACGTACGACGTCAGGTGTTCGGCCGCATCGGCGAATTCTCGGCCCGCGAGGTCGCCGACCTCGGAGCGCCGTCGTTGATCACCCGCTCCACCAATGACGTGCAGCAGGTGCAGATGCTGGCGATGATGACCTGCACCATGGCGGTGAGCATCCCGATCATGATGGTGGGTGGCGTGGTCATGGCGATGCGTGAGGACTTCGGCCTGTCCTGGCTGGTCGTCTCGGTCGTCCCGGTCCTCTTCGTCTGCGTCGGGATCATCGTTTCGCAGATGGTGCCCGCGTTCCGCTCCGTCCAGGAGCGGCTCGACGAGGTCAACAAGGTGCTGCGTGAGCAGATCACCGGCATCCGCGTGGTCCGCGCGTTCGTCCGCGAACCCCAGGAGACTCGGCGGTTCGAGAACGCCAACGCCGATCTGACGGCCGTCTCGCTGACGGCCGGTCGCTGGATGGCGGCCATGTTCCCGATGGTCATGGTGGTCTCCAACGTCGCCAGCGTCGGCGTGATCTGGTTCGGCGGCCACCGCGTGGACAGCGGCCAGATGGAGGTCGGTGCGCTGACGGCGTTCCTGTCCTACCTGATGCAGATCCTGATGTCGGTGATGATGGGCACCTTCATGCTGATGATGGTGCCGCGTGCGGCCGTCAGCGCCGACCGCATCACCGAGGTGCTCGAGACGGGCTCGAGCGTCGTACCCCCAGCCAACCCGGTCACGGAGGTCCACGTCGCCGGTCATCTCGACCTCGACAACGTCGGGCTGACCTATCCGGGCGCCGAGGCGCCCGTGCTCAGCGGTGTCTCGTTCGCCGCTCGCCCCGGACAGACGATCGCGTTGATCGGCTCCACCGGTGCCGGCAAGACCACCCTCGTCAATCTGATCCCCCGCCTGCTCGACGCGACCGAGGGCAGCGTGCGCGTCGATGGCGTCGACGTCCGCGAGCTCGACCCCGAGCTGCTCTGGTCACGGATCGGGCTCGTGCCTCAACGCGCCTTCCTGTTCTCCGGGACCGTCGCCACCAACCTGCGCTACGGCCGCCCCGAGGCCACCGACGCCGAGCTGTGGCAGGCCCTCGAGATCGCGCAGGGAGCCGACTTCGTCCGGGCCATGCCCGAAGGCCTCGACACCCCCGTCTCCCAGGGCGGTACGACGGTCTCCGGCGGCCAGCGTCAGCGCCTCGCCATCGCCCGGGCACTGGTACGCCGGCCCGAGATCTATCTCTTCGACGACGCGTTCTCCGCGCTCGACGTCGCCACGGATGCCCGGTTGCGGGCGGCCCTGAAGCCGGTGACGCAGGAGGCGACCATGTTGATCGTGGGTCAGCGGATCGCCACCATCCGCTACGCCGACCTGATCCTCGTGCTCGAGGACGTCAAGGTCGTCGGCCAGGGCACGCACGAGGAGCTCATGCAGGACAACCCGACCTATCAGGAGATCGCCGCCTCGCAAGGTGTGCGCGGAGAGGAGGTCTCGGCATGAATGACAAGCAGCCTTCCGGCAAGCCCGGCACCATGAAGCAGACCGAGCGGATCGTCCAGCAGGGCGGGCCCGGTCGCGGCCCGATGGGCGGCATGGTCGGCCAGAAGGCCGACGACTTCGGCAACTCCGCACGTCGACTGCTCGGACTGTTGCGTCCCGCGCGCGGCCGCGCGATCGCCGTACTCCTCCTTGCAGCAGCCTCCGTGACCTCCGTCGTCCTGGGCCCCTACCTGCTCGGCAAGGCCACCGATGCTGTCTTCACCGGCCTGATCGGCGGCAAGTTCCCGGACGGGATGACCAAGGCGCAGGCGGTGGCCGCCGTCGAGGCCAAGGGGGATGCCAACGAGGCGGGCTTCTTGCAGGGCCTCGACTTCGTGCCGGGCGTCGGCGTCGACTTCGGCAAGGTCGGACACATCCTGCTGATCGTGCTGACGGTCTTCGTGGTGGGCCAGATCCTCGGCTGGTTGCAGGGATTCCTCGTCAACGACATCGTGCAGGCGACCGTGAAGCGGATGCGTTCGGACGTGGAGGAGAAGCTGCACCGGCTGCCCCTGTCCTACTTCGACCGCCAGCCCCGTGGCGAACTGCTCAGCCGGGTCACCAACGACATCGACAACGTCGCCCAGAACCTCCAGCAGACGATGAGCCAGCTGCTCACGTCGCTGCTGATGGTGATCGGCGTGCTCGGCGCGATGTTCTGGGTCTCGCCGCTGCTGGCCGTGATCGCGCTGGTCTCCGTGCCGATCGCGATGCTGACGACCGGTCGGATCATGAAGCGCTCGCAGAGCCAGTTCATCAACCAGTGGCGCCAGACCGGCCGGCTCAATGCGCAGGTCGAGGAGTCCATCTCCGGTCACGCGCTGGTCGCTGTCTTCGGTCGGCGTGGTGCCGTCGAGGCGGAGTTCGAGGACGCCAACGAGGCTCTCTACGCGTCGTCGTACCGCGCCCAGTTCATCAGCGGGCTCGTCATGCCGATGATGATGCTGGTCGGCAACCTCAACTACGTCGTGATCGCCGTCGTCGGCGCCCTGCGGGTCTCGTCGGGGGCGCTGACCCTCGGCGAGGTGCAGGCGTTCATCCAGTACTCACGCCAGTTCACCCAGCCGATCACCCAGATCGCGTCGATGGCCAACCTCCTGCAGTCCGGTGTCGCCTCGGCCGAGCGGGTCTTCGAGCTGCTCGACGCCGACGAGGAGGTCGACCCGTTCACCTCGGACGTCGAGGAGGTCGCGCAGCGGCCGTCACGAGACGCCACCCACGGGCGTGTCGAGTTCTCCGGCGTCTCCTTCTCCTACGACCCCGAGAAGCCGCTCATCGAGAACCTCTCGCTCGTTGCCGAGCCGGGTCAGATGGTCGCGATCGTCGGCCCCACCGGCGCCGGAAAGACGACCCTGGTCAACCTGATCATGCGGTTCTACGAGCTGGATCGTGGTCGGATCACCCTCGACGGCGTCGACGTCGCGTCGATGACCCGCGGTGAGCTCCGCAGCCGGATCGGCATGGTCCTCCAGGACGCCTGGCTGTTCGAGGGCACCATCCGCGACAACATCGCCTACGGGCGCCCCGAGGCGAGCGAGGAGGAGATCCTCGAGGCCGCGCGGGCGACGTACGTCGATCGCTTCGTCCACTCGCTGCCCGACGGCTACGACACCTTGGTCGATGACGAGGGTTCCAACCTGTCGGCGGGGGAGCGGCAGCTGATCACCATTGCTCGCGCCTTCCTGGCCCAACCGGCGTTGCTGATCCTCGACGAGGCCACCTCGTCGGTCGACACCCGCACCGAGCTGCTGCTCCAGCACGCGATGGCGGCCCTGCGGAGCGATCGGACCTCGTTCGTGATCGCCCACCGGCTCTCCACGATCCGTGACGCCGACCTGATCCTCGTCATGGAGGACGGCCGGATCGTCGAACAGGGCTCGCACGCCGAGCTGCTCGGCCGCGACGGCGCATTCGCGCGACTGCACGCCGCGCAGTTCGCGGCCGCGACGGTGTGACGGCTGCCCGTCAGCGGCGCAGGACCTTGCGGGCCAACAGGTTGCCGCCGAGCTGGATGACCATCACGAACGCGACGAGCACCAGGATCGAGGCCCACATCACGACGTCGTCGAACTGACGGAACCCGAAGCGCTGGGCGAACGAGCCCAGACCGCCGCCGGCCACGACGCCTGCGATCGCCGTCATGTCGACGATCGCGACGAAGGCGAAGGTGTAGCCGAGGACCAGCGGGCCGAGGGCCTCGGGCACCAGCACCGTGAACGTGATCCGTGATCGGCTCGCTCCCATCGCACGGGCGGCCTCGATGACGCCGGGGTTCACGGTGACCAGGTTCTGCTCGACGATCCGGCTGATCCCGAAGGTCGCGGCAACGATGATCGCGAACGTCGCGGCCGGCGTACCGATGCCGGTGCCGATCACGGCCCGAGCCAAGGGCTGCAGGGCTGCGACGAAGATGACGAACGGGATCGGGCGGAAGAAGTTCACCGCGACGTTGAGCACGACCTGCAGCGGGCGGTTGGCGTAGAGGCCGCCCTTGCGGGTGAGGAAGAGGCCCAGGCCGAGCCCGAGGCCCAGGAGGCCGCCCAGCAGCAGCGCGGTCGTGGCCATGACCAGGGTCTCGCCGGCCGCCTGCCAGAACTCGGACTGCAGGTCGCCGAGACGAGTGTCGATCGCGTGGGGAAGCATCAGGCGACCTCCGTCCACTCGACGAGTGCGGTGACCTCGGCCAGGGCCCGGTCGACGGCGGCCGTGTCGCCCGACAGCGCGAGCGTCAGGTTGCCGAACGTGGTGCCCTGGACCTCCTCGATGCCGCCGTAGACGAGCTCGAACGCCACGTCATGGCGCAGGAAGGTCGCGAACACCTCCGACTGGCGCACCTCCTGCTGGCGCAACGCCAGCCGGACGAACCGGCCGTCGTGCCGCTCGCGCAGCGCTGCGACCACCTCCGGAGCAGGCGTGTCGTCGACGACCGTGCCGACGAAGCGTTGCGTGACCGGGTGCTGCGGATCGGCGAACAGGTCGACCGCCCGACCCTGCTCGACAACCTTGCCGTCCGCCATCACCGCGACCCGGTGGGCGATGCGGCGTACGACGTCCATCTCGTGGGTGATCAGCAAGATGGTGATGCCGAGCTCGCGGTTGACCCGCGCGAGCAGGTCGAGCACGTCGCGGGTGGTGTCGGGGTCGAGGGCGCTGGTGGCCTCGTCGGCGAGCAGCAGCCGCGGCTCGGTCGCGAGCGCGCGGGCGATCCCGACCCGCTGCTTCTGGCCCCCGGACAGGTCACTGATGCGGGCGTGCGCCTTGTCGGCGAGGCCGACGAAGTGGAGCAGCTCGGAGATCCGGTGCTGCCGGTCCGTGCGCGAGACGCCGGCCACCGTCAGGGGGAACGCGAGATTGCCCCACACGGTGCGCGACTCCATCAGGTTGAACTGTTGGAACACCATGCCGATCCCGCGCCTCAGCTCGCGCAGGCCGCGCTCGGGCAGCGTGGTGACGTCGACACCGTCGACCACCACGCTGCCCGAGGTGACCGGCTCGAGGGCGTTGACCAGGCGGACCAGTGTCGACTTGCCCGCGCCGGAGTAGCCGATGATCGCGAAGATCTCGCCGGCCTCGACCTGCAGGTCGACGCCGTCGACCGCGCGCTGTCCCGGTTCACCGCGGCGCACCCCGGGGAACTCCTTGACGACTCGGCGCAACTCGACGAGCGGTCGGACCTGCGGCTCGCTCACTTCTGCTCGCGAATCTGCTTCTCGACGTCGTGCAGGCTCTTCTCGAGGTCTGCCTGGCTGGTGGTCACGAACTCGGCGGTGCCGCCGGCTGCCTCATCGACACCGTCGAGCACGGCCTGCGTGTGCTGGTAGATCTCGACCAGCTTCTTCAGCGCCGGGTTGTCCTTGTCCTCGGCACGGACGGCGAAGATGTTGACGTAGGGGATCGCGTTGGGGTCGCTGGCGTCGTCGACCGCAATGGCGTCGTCGAACTTCAACCCGGCATCCTCGACGAAGTCGTTGTTGACGATCGCCGCTGCCACGTCGGGCAGCGAGGTCGGCGTCAGGTCCGCCTGCAACGCCTTCACCTTGACCCGCGATGCGGACTGGTCGACGTCGGCGACCGTCGAGAAGATCGAGCCGCCGTCCTTGAGCTTGATCAGGCCGGCCGACTGCAGCACGAGCAGCCCGCGGGCCTGGTTGGAGTCGTCATCGGGAACGATCACGGTCTCGCCGTCGGGGATCGACGCGACGTCGTCGTACTTCTGCGAGTAGAGCCCGAGCGGGTAGATCGCCGTCGCGCCCAGCGGGACGAGGTCGTCGTCGTTGGCAACGTTGTACTGGGCCAGGTAGACGATGTGCTGGAACTGGTTGGCGTCCAGCTCGCCCTCGGCCAGCGCCGGGTTCGGCTGGGGGTATTCCGCGAAGTCGCGGACCTCGAGCTCGATGCCCGCGTCCTTCGCGGCCTTCTCGAAGGTGGACCAGTAGGGGTCGCTCGCGCCGACGGTGCCGAGCACCACCTTGACCGGATCCTTCTTCGACAGCTCGGCGCTGCCGTGGCCACCGGTCGCGCGTCGTGTGTCACCGCCGTCGCGGGTCAGGAAGAAGGCCGCGGCAGCGATCACGGCAAGGAGGGCCACGGCCACGCCGATCACCAGCGGTAGCCGGGACTTCGGGGCCTCGATGAGGGGAGTCTGGTTGGACATGACGTCCTTAATGCCACCAAGTCGCTAGACATTCCGCCCGGTAGGTGTTGCCTGCGTCACGTGAGGACGCGAAAATCCGTTGTGTGCGCCGACCGCCCGGCCTACCGTGGACGCACACGGGAAAGGAGGTGGTCCGAAGAATGATTTCTCATCGGATGCGTGAGGTGGCTGCTCGCTAGCAGCCCAGCCCAACGGATGCGGCTGCACGCGGAATCCAACAGCAGCCACCCGACCCGCAGGTGAGCCCGGATCATCCACCGGGCGAGGTCCACTCGGACCACACCTGCGGGTCGCCCTTTTGCAGGGGCCGGGCGTCGCGTGCGTCACAACAAGTTGCTTTCGTCAACCATTTCCCCCTATGGTTGATATATGTCAACTACTTCTTCGGCTACCGCCGAGCCGGGTCAGATGACCCACCGCGAGATCCTGGAGGCCCTGACCGGGCTGCTCCTCGCGATGTTCGTGGCCATGCTCTCCAGCACGGTGGTCAGCAACGCGCTGCCCGCCATCGTGACCGACCTCCACGGCAGCCAGACCGGCTACACGTGGGTCGTCGTCGCGACCCTGCTCACCATGACGGCGACCACCCCCATCTGGGGCAAGCTCGCCGACCTGTTCTCCAAGAAGCTGTTGGTCCAGGTCGCACTGGTGATCTTCTCCATCGGCTCCGTGATCGCCGCGGTCGCGCCCAACATGGGTGTGCTGATCGGCGCCCGTGCCTTCCAGGGACTCGGCGTCGGAGGCCTGACCGCTCTGGTGCAGGTCGTCATCGCGTCGATGGTCTCCCCGCGTGAGCGCGGGCGTTACAGCGGCTACATCGGCGCGGTCTTCGCGACCGCGACCGTCAGCGGCCCGCTCCTCGGCGGCCTCATCGTGGACAGCCCGATGGGCTGGCGCGGCTGCTTCATCGTCGGGATCCCGATCGCCGCGATCGCGTTCGTCGTCCTGCAGAAGACCCTGCACCTGCCGACCATCAAGCGCGACGTCAAGATCGACTACGCCGGCGCCACGCTCATCATGGGCGGCATCAGCCTGATCCTCGTGTGGGTCAGCCTGGCGGGCAACAACTTCGACTGGATCTCCGGAACGTCGGCCGCCCTCGTCGTCGGCAGCCTCGCGTTGATCGGTGCAGCCCTGTGGGTCGAGGCCAGGGTAGCGACAGAGCCCGTCATCCCGCTGCGTCTCTTCCGCGACCGCACCACCGCACTGGCGACCGCCGCCTCGGTGATGATCGGTGTCGCGATGTTCGGCGCGACCGTCTACCTCAGCCAGTACTTCCAGCTCGCTCGCGGCATGAGCCCCACCGAGGCTGGCCTGATGTCGGTTGCCATGGTCGGCGGCCTGCTGGTCTCCAGCATCATCAGCGGCCGGATCATCACGAAGACCGGTCTGTGGAAGCGTTGGCTCGTCGGTGGCATGGTCCTCGTCATCGTCGGCATCGCCCTGCTCGGGACGATCGATGCGACCACCTCACTGTGGGTCGTCGGCACCTACATGGCGATCGTGGGCGTCGGTCTCGGCGCCACCATGCAGAACCTCGTCCTCTCGGTGCAGAACAACGTCGCCATGGAGGACCTCGGCGCCGCCAGCTCGGTCGTCGCGATGTTCCGCTCCATCGGTGGTTCGGCCGGTGTCGCCGCCCTCGGCGCGGTGCTGGCCCACCAGGTCACCACCGGTGTCAAGGACGGGATCACTGCGCTGGTCAAGGCAGGCAAGATCAGCCAGGAGCAGCTCGCCGCGATGCAGCACTCCACCGGCGACATCCCCAAGCTGGCGGATCTCCCGGCGCCGATCCGCGCGGTCTACGAGGCGTCCTTCGGCGACGCCGTCGGACACCTCTTCGCCGTCGCCGTTCCGTTCGCCATCGTCGCCTTCATCTGCATCCTGTTCATCAAGGAGGTCCCGCTGCGGACCACCAACCTGACCGCGGAGGAGTCGGCCACCACCGCGGCCGGCACCGCCACTGGTGCCCCCGTCGAGTCGGTCGACATCGAGGACGAGTTCGTGCCTGCGAAGGACCTCCGATGAGCCTCGCCGCCCCCACCCCCGCGCCCGCTGCTACTCGCGGCTCCGCGCTCCGAGACCTCGAACTGGAGGTCGGCGTACTCATCCGTCGGGTCCGGCGGGTCATCGGTGAGCGGGCCCGGGCCGTGGACCCGGACCTGATGCCGGCGTCGTACCTCATGTTGAGCTATGTCGGTGAGCACGGTCCGTTGCGGGCCTCGTCGATGTGCGCGGTCTTCGACATCGACAAGGGTGCGATCAGTCGCCAGGTCCAGCACCTCATCGACCTGGGACTCGTCGACAAGGCCCCGGACCCGGAGGATGGTCGCGCCACTCTCCTCAGCGTCAGTGCGGCGGGTGCCGCTCGGTTGGAAGCCGTCGCCGCCGCTCGCCGTGAGCGGCTCGCCGACCAGTTGGCCGACTGGCCGGCCGAGGAGCTGCAGCACTTCGCCGACCTGCTGGGTCGCTACAACGACGCCCTCGGGCGCACTGAGGAAAGCTGACCGCTTGCGATAGTCCCGGCCGAAAAGCACCATTTCGGGACCAGAAACGGTGCTTTTCGGCCGGGACTATCGCACGTCAGCGGATCCAGGCGGCGGTGTCGGGCGGCAACATGGCGTCGGACACAGCCGCGCTGCTGATCAGCACCTCGCCCTCCGGCAGCGGCACCGGTGTCGTGCCGGCGTTGAGGACCACGGTGACCCCCGCACGGCGTACGACGAGCAGGTCGCCGTCGGCCGCTGCGACCGTCTCCTCGTCAGCGTCGCCGAAGACGACCCGGCGGGTCGCCAGCGCGAGCTGGTAGAACGCCAGCGTCGAGTCCGGATCGGCCTGCTCGGCCTCGACCGTGAGGTCGGCCCAGTCGGTCGGTTGGGGAATCCAGGGCTGTACGCCGTCCGCACCGCCGAACCCGTACGGCGGCGCGTCGCCCGACCACGGGATCGGCACACGGCAGCCGTCGCGACCGGGCTTGCCGGTGCGGAACCAGGACGGGTCCTGCCGGGCCTCGGGCGGGACGTCGACCTGCTCCAGGCCGAGCTCCTCGCCCTGGTAGAGGTACGCCGAACCCGGCAGCGCCAGCATCGTCAACGTCGCCGCGCGGCCCCGGGCGATGCCGACCGGGCCGCCGCCGTACCGCGTCGGGTGGCGTTCGACGTCGTGGTTGGACAACACCCAGGTGGGCGCCGAGGACGCCGCGGCGACAGCGGCGATCGAGTCGTTGATGACATCCGCAAAGGCCGTCGCCGACCACGAGGTGCCGAGCCAGCCGAAGTTGAAGGCCTGGTGCAGTTCGTCGGGACGGATGAACAGGGCCATGGACTCGGCGGTCTGGGTCCAGGCCTCGGCCACCGCCATCCGGTCGCCCGGGTATTCCTCGAGGATCCGCCGCCAGCGGCGATAGACCTCGTGCACCTCGGGTTGGTCCCACATCGGCTCGTCGTTGAGGACCCGCTCGACCATCGATTCGGCCGTCTTCTCGGGTTTGTCGGCCGTCTCGGACTTCGCCGGGAGCACCTGGTCCCGCAGCGATGCCTCCTTGAAGAGCCCGTGCGCGACGTCGACGCGGAAGCCGTCGACCCCGCGGTCCAACCAGAACCGCAGCACGCCCTCGAACATCTCCCCGACCTCGGGGTTGCGCCAGTCGAGGTCAGGCTGGCTCGTGTCGAACAGATGGAGGAACCATTGCCCGTCGGGCACCCGAGTCCAGGCGGGCCCGCCGAAGATGGAGCTCCAGTTGTTGGGCGGCTCGTCGCCGTTCGGGCCGCGACCGTCGCGGAACAGGTAGCGCGCGCGCTCGGGTGATCCCGGCGCCGCCGCCAAGGCCGCCTGAAACCAGGCATGCTGGTCGGAGGTGTGGTTGGGGACGAGGTCGACGATCACCCGCAGGCCCAGCTCGTGGGCCACCTGCAACAGATGGTCCGCGTCGGCCAGGGTGCCGAACAGCGGGTCGACGTCGGTGTAGTCCGCCACGTCGTACCCGTGATCCTTCTGGGGCGAGGTGTAGAACGGCGTGATCCACAGGGCGTCGACGCCGAGGTCGCGCAGGTGGGGCAGCCGCGATGTGATCCCCGGCAGGTCGCCGATCCCGTCCCCCTCGCCGGCGGGAAGTGCGTCGGCGAAGCTGCGGACATAGACCTGGTAGACGACGGCATCGCGCCACCAGGGACCAGGAGGCTGGGTCATCGGAAGTCCTCCGGGTTGATCGCGATCCACACGTGCTCGGCCGTCGCGACGACGGCACCGTCAGGGCCGTAGAGCGTCGCGGCAGTGTGGGTCTTGCGGCCATCGACGCTGCGCAGCTCACCGACCACGACGTACCGCTCCGAGGTCACGGGGACGCTGTGCACCTGGACGGTGATCCGACCGAGCACGGACGGGCGACCCTCGAGGTCACTGGCCCAGCCGCCGGGGCAGTCGAGGGCGGCCCAGGCGAGCGGGACGTTGCTGTCGTACGGCGTCCAGGTGGCCGCGACGCGCGGATCCTCAGTGCCGGGAGCGACGGCGCCGGCAAAGATCCGCAGCCCGTCGCCGACCCGTCGGGCCGTGCCGCACACGAAGCACGTGTCGAAGGGGTGGTGGCGGTGGCCCAGGAAACGCTCCTCCGCATCGGCGGCCAGTCCGACCGGGACCGGCCGAACGGCGGTCGGCGCGATGTCGGCGTACGACGCCTCCGCCACGGGCTGCCCGTCATGACTGATGCTCGCGCCGTTCGCGGTGACCGACACCGGAAGGGGCACGTCGAGGGGCGGTGGTTGACGCAGTGTCACCGTGACGGCCCTCCCGACGCCCTGACCGGGCAGGGTGGCGGCGAGCGCACCGCTGGTCCAGCCGCCATTGCCGGACTTGGGTGGGCCGTTGAAGCGGTGGGGGATGGTCAGCGTGGTCACGGACCCCAGCCTGCCACCCGGTTGCGCGGACTGACGCTCCGCTCAGCGGTCCAACTAAGGTTGGGCTCGTGAGCGACCTGATCGACACCACCGAGATGTACCTCCGCACGATCTATGAGTTGATCGAGGAGGGCATCGTCCCGCTGCGGGCGCGCATCGCCGAGCGCCTGCACCAGAGCGGGCCGACCGTGTCGCAGACGGTGGCACGCATGGAGCGCGACGGCCTGCTCACCGTCGAGGGGGACCGTCACCTCGAGCTCACCGAGGCCGGCACCCGACTCGCGACCCGGGTGATGCGCAAGCACCGGCTCGCCGAGCGCCTGCTCACCGACGTCATCGGGCTCGACTGGGAGCTCGTCCACGAGGAGGCGTGCCGCTGGGAGCACGTCATGTCCGAGACGGTCGAGCGTCGCCTCATCGAACTCCTCGGCCACCCCACCGAGTCGCCGTACGGCAACCCGATCCCCGGCCTGGCCGAGCTCGGCCAGGACACGCTGGGCGAGAGCTTCATGACCGACGTCGAGCCGCTCTCGAAGGCTGCCAGCGCCGAGACCGCCCGTGCGGTGGTCCGCCGCATCTCCGAGGAGATGCAGAAGGACGACGCCCTGATGAGCGCAATGCGCCGCGTCGGCGCCCTGCCCGACCAGACCATCACCATCCAGGCCACCCAGGACGGCGTCCTCGTCGGCGCCGGCGGCGAGACCGCCGAGATCTTCCCCGAGGCGGCCGACCACATCTTCGTCAGGCGCCTGTAGGCACAGCGCCGCGGGCTGCGGCGAGGGCGGTGAGCCATTCGCTGGTGCCCGCCTCGACCTTGTGGGTGGCGAGGGCGTCGCCGCGGGTGGCGCCGCGGTTGACGATGACCACGGGTACGCCGAGCGAGGCCGCGCGACGGACGAAGCGCAGGCCGCTCATCACCGTGAGGCTGGAGCCCGCGACCAACAAGGTGCCGTTCGCGGCCAGGGCCTCGACGGCCGCATAGCAGCGCTCGACCCGCGGCTTGGGCACGTTCTCGCCGAAGAACACCACGTCCGGTTTGAGCGGACCGCCGCAGTCCTCGCAAGCGGGTACGACGAACCCGCCGGTGTCCTCCAGGTCCACATCGCCGTCCGGCCGGACCTCGACCTCGACGTGGCGTGCGGCCCGTCCCGGGTTGGCGTCCTCGAGCCGCCGCTGCAGATCCACCCGCCGCGACGTACGACGACAGGCCAGGCACACGACGTCGGCGATCCGCCCGTGCAGGGCGACCAGGTTCGGCGTACCGACGGCTTCGTGGAGACCGTCGACGTTCTGGGTGATGACCAGGTCGGCGCCGAGAGCGGCGACGGCGAGGTGGCCCGGGTTGGGGTCGGCGCGGCGCATCCGGGACCAGCCGAGGTGGCTGCGCGCCCAGTAGCGTTGCTGCGCCGCGGGGCCGGACACGAACTCCTGGTAGGTCATCGGCATCCGGTCGGGCGCGCCGGGACCGCGGTAGTCGGGGATCCCGGAGTCGGTGGACAGGCCAGCGCCGGTGAGCACGACCAGCGGCCCGGAGGCGCACTGGTCGAGGGCGTCGTCCATCTAGGCGCCGTAGCGCAGCCGCGCCCGCTCGCGGGCCTTCTGAGCCTCCACCTCACGGTTCTTCGGCGGCGCCGCGGTCACGAGGTCGTCCAGCAGGTGCTGGGTGATGTGCGCGATCTCGGCGACCGCCTGGTCGAACGCCGCCTGGTTGGCCTGGCTCGGCTTGGTGGTCCCGCTGACCTTGCGGACGAACTGCAGCGCGGCGGCGGTCACCTCGTCGCGGGTCGCCGGGGGTTCGAAGTTGTTGAGCGGGCGGATGTTGCGGCACATGCCTCAACGGTACGCCGACCGCGGGCGGCTGCGCGGGCCTCAGAGCTCGAAGAACTGCGCCTGGTCGCCGGTCACCAGCACCACCCGCCCGTCGGGCATCGGGACGGTGCGGACCCGGTCGACGTCGTCGCCGTACTCCACCTTGACCCGCCGCTCGTGCAGCTTGCCGCCGTGCAGCTTGACCACCGACAGGTAGCCGATGCGGCGGCTGCTCCACTTCTCGACCACGGTCAGCACCGTGCGGTGCTCGGGGAGCCAGGTGAAGGACCGCGGGTCGCCGCCTGCCAACGCCTGGGTGTTGGTGCCATAGCCGAGGACGTCGAGGCGCTTGACGGCGGTCGTGTCGCGGACGTCGAACAGGCCGATCTGCGCACCCCAGTCCCGACCGTTCGGGCCCTGCGGTCCCTCGCCGATGCCGATCATCCGCGCCCGACCCATCGGGTGCAGATAGGCCGAGAATCCGGGGATCTTGAGCTCACTGAGCAGTTTCGGTGCGGTGGTGTCGGAGAGGTCGACGGCATAGAGCGGGTCGGTCTGCCGGAAGGTCACCACGATCGCGAGGTCGTCGAACCAGCGCACCGACTGGATCTCCTCGTTGCGCCCGAGACCGTCGAGACGACCACGCTCGACCAGGTTCGTTCCCTGCTGCTCGAGGGTGAGCACGGAGCTGAAGTTGCCGGTCTCGCTGGTCGGCCCGACCGCCACCCGGAGCACGCCACCGGCCTCGTCGAGCGACCAACGGTCCCGGATCGCGCCCTCGACCTCACCCGAGGCGACGTGCGTCGCCTGCGGTCCCTTCAGTGCGAAGTCGAAGAGGTACGACGACCCGCCGCTGCCCTGGCCGGGGAAGAAGCGCCGCCTGGTGGCCGTGGGAGAGCCGGTTGCGCAGACTTCGATGCAGTGCCACGCCTGCGATCCGCCGCTCGCCAGGTAGAGGTGATCGGCCGACTCGTAGGCGATGTCGGTGAGTCCGGCCAGTCCGATCGCGTCCAGCTTGTCGGGCGTGGTGGCGTTGAAGCCGACGACACTCGACGTGCCGAGTGCGAGGTCCTGGGTGGGGACGGCGACGTTGTTGCAGTCGAGCAGTTGGCGTGCCTTGCCGTCACCGACGGTGACCGTCGGCAGCCAGTCCGCGATGGTGGAGTCGCGCACGGCCTGCCGGTTGTGCTCGCGGGCCTCCTTCTCGGTGCGGGCGCGATTGGGCTGCACGAAGTCGAGGTCGGGAAGGGCGTTGGCCAGCACCAGGCGGACGGTGTCGCCGTGCTGGCGCACGGACACGGTGCCGGCTGAATAGCGGACCTGGTCGACGATCTTCGGCGTGGCCGGATCGGCAACGGACACCGTCGCGACCCGGGTGCCCTCGTCGTGTGCGTCGGTCGCATCGTTGCCGACGACGACCACGGTGTCGCCGGCCAGCAGGATCTCGGGGTCCTCGATCCCGGACGGCAGGGGGAGATAGGACACCCGCTGCGTGGAGGAACCGGTGACGTCGTACACGTCGAGGCGGCCGTGCCGCTCCACCACCAGCACCTTGCCGTCGGTCTTGACCGTGTCGGGCTCGTCGACACCGGCCTCCTGGACGTTGGTGCCCGTCTCGCTGTTGACCTGGCGCTCGGTCTTCGGGGACTTCATCGCAGCAGTGGGAGCCTCGGCCGAGTTGCGGTAACCCTGCTGGGCAGTCAGTCCGGACGCCATGTCGCCCTCCAAGGGAGGCGCCGGTGCTGACGCGTCGTACACGATCCGATCGCTGCCCCAACCCCACGGGCCGACGATCTCCAACGCGCGGGCGACATAGGACTGCAACAGCTCGTCGCACGACTTCGCCGGCGCCAGGTCGGCCTGGAAGGCGACGTGACGCGGGAGTTGGTCGACGGGGCCAGGCCGATGCGCGCCCGGGCCGCCGGAACCGTTGACCAGGGTGCCGGCCACGAAGGCGCCGGCGAGTGCGGTGACGGCGCCCGCGGTGGCAACGGGCCGGAGCATGAATCGCCCGCGGATGCGGCGTTTGGACGCGGTTGCGGCGAGGACGGCCGTGACCGGGGCCGGCCCCGTGGGGTAGTCGTCCCAGAGGTTCTCGAGGTCGGTCATGACGGGCTCCGTCCGGAGAGGTCGAGCAGATGGTTGTCGGTGGCGAGATGCGCCAGGGCTCGGGAGAGGCGGGACTTCACGGTGCCGGCGGGGATGCCGAGCGCCTCGGCCGTCTGTCGCTCCGTCAACTGGACGAAGTAGCGCAGCACGACGACCTCACGGTTGGGCTTCGACAACCCGCCGAGCGCTCGCTGCACGGCGTCCGCGACCGCCACCCGGTCGGCCGCATCGGGGTGGGCCGTGCGCGGACCGTCGAGCAGCAGATCCGCGTTGTCGTCGTACTTCCGGTCCTTCCACCAGCGCGTGCGCCGGCTGTCGCGCAGGCAGTTGACCAGCATCCGATAGACGTAGGCGTCACGGTTCTCGGCGCTGTTGACGCGTGCCCACCCGGTGTAGCAGCGCACCAGCGTCGTCTGGGCCAGGTCCTCCGCCTCGTCCGGACGGGCGCCGAGGAAGACGGCCGCGCGGACGAGGGAGGGCCAGGCCTGTTCGACGTAGTCGGCGTACGCCGCATCGTCGGTCGCGCCCACGGCTGTCTCCGATCTCACACGCCTATGACGTCGCCAGGTCGTGGAACGGTTCCCTTCGCTTTCGAGAGGGGTGGAGGATGGGGACCATGGCCCAGACCACACGCCCGTACGACGTCGTCCTGTTCGGTGCCACCGGCTTCACCGGAGGCCTCACCGCCGACTATCTCGCGGAGCACGCCCCGGACAATCTGCGGTGGGCGATCGCGGGGCGCAACGAGGCCAAGCTGTCCGGCGTACGCGACCACCTGGTCGCCGCCTTCCCCGGACGCCCGGGCCTTGCGGACCTGCCGCTCCTGGTGGCCGATGCCGCCGACCCGGAGGCGCTCGCCGAGGTGGTGGCGACGACGAAGGTCGTGGCGTCGACGGTCGGCCCCTATGTCGAGTACGGCGGCCC
>JASLDK010000392.1 GCA_030145945.1 Nocardioides sp. | reverse complement strand
TGCCGACCGCGGCATAGTCACGGTCGAGCAACTCCATAGTCTGGCTGGCCGAAGACCCCGCGTGCTGGCGGCCAGCCGGGTTTTCATCCGGGGTCGCTCTCGGCGCGGCGAATGATTGCCCGCACCGTCTCGATGTGGATCCCGTACGCACGGGCTAGCTCCTTCTTGAACGCGCCGTCGCGGTGGCGCTGGACAAGGTCTGCTCGCTGAGTGTCCGACAGGCGGACGTGCTTTTGTCGCTGCGGCGTAGGGTGGGGCGTGGCAAAAGTTCGGCTGACCTGCGACTTCTTCTTCGCGAGCATCCGCTCGGCGGCGGGAAACAAGTTTGATAGTTGTCCTGTTAGTTCCACCACGGAGAGACCGCTGGACGGGCCTGGAAACAGGGTCTGACCAGCGGTTTCTTGTTTCTGGCCTCGGGGCGGTGCGCAGCCTTACCAGGAGGCTCACCGTGGAAAGTTCGCACATTTGTCGCATTCTCGACCCAAGGCCCTCGACCGGCTGCCTCGACCGAGCCACCACGCACCCACCCTGGAGTCGCGCCGCGGGCGTCAGTCAGGACGCTTCGCGTCGAGGATGTCGCGGTGGTTGGCTGTGGTTCCGGTGCTCGCGGCGTAGGACCTGTCGATGGCGACGAGGATGTGGTCCAGGTTGTCGCGCTGGGTGTGGTGGTCGGTGGCGGACAGGGGGCCATCGATGCACAGCGCGGAGAACCCGTGGACAGCGGACCAGCACGTCATCTCCGCGCCGGGGCGGGCGTTGGGGGAGAGGAACCCGACGTCGACGAGTTCGTCGAGCACCTTCCCCAGGAGGAGGTAGGGCTCGGTGAGCGAGGCGGGTGTGTCCTCGCGGATCGGGCCGGTGAACGCTGCTCGGAAGAGGCCCGGCTCGGAGATCGCGAAGTCGACGTAGGCACGGCCGATCTCCGCGAGCCGGCGTCGGGCGCGCAGCACCGGCTCGTTTGCCTCCACGGAGCCCAGCCGTCGTTGCATGGCGTCGACGAGGAGCCGGTAGGCGTGGTCGGCGACGGCGGCGACGAGTTCGTCGCGGTTGGCGAAGTGTCCGTACGCGGCGTTGTGGGAAACGCCGACGCGCCTGGCCAGGTCCCGGATGGCGATGGCGCTCGGTCCGGCGTCCCGAGTGATCTTGACGGCCTCGTCCACGAGCGCCTGGCGCAGGTTGCCGTGGTGGTACGACGCCGTGGTCATGGGATGACGTTAGTCCAGGACCTTGTCGCTGACGCGGCGGCTGACGTTGTGGCCGAGGTGGTCGCCAATGCTGTCATTGCTCAAGAGAGAGCGGCTCGTCCTCGGGGCGTGTCGCCGTTTCCTCGTTCGGGTCGTAGCGATCTCCGGGCAGGGCGAACCACGACATGAGGCCGCCGAGCAGACAGATGATGCCGACGCTGGTGCAGGCGAGGCTGAAGCCGTCCAGGAAGGCGGTGTCGACGAGGTGGCGGAAGCCCGGAACCTGGACGGCAACCGCCTGGGCGTAGCCGACGGACTCGGCCGCCTTCTCGGCGGTGGCGTGGTCGAGGTGGTCCTTGATGAGGGCGGTCAAGCTGTCGGCGTACCGGGAAGCGAAGACTGCTCCGACGACTGCCACGCCGAGCGTCCCGCCGAGTTCTCTGGTTGCGTCGTTGACTGCGGACCCGACTCCGGCGCGGGCGGGCGGGAGGACGCGCATGATCGATTCGGTCGCGGGTGCGGTCACCAGGCCGATGCCGGTGCCGAGGAGGACCATCTGCGGGATCACGACGCTCGCGTAGGCGACATCGGCCGGGACGGTGGAGATCCACAGGAATGCCGTGCCCATGAGGGCCATGCCCGGGGCAACGATCGTCTTGGTGCCGAGTCGTGGGGCGAGTTGGCTCCCGACGATCGATGATGCCGCGATCGCGAAGGCGACGGGCATGAACCGAACGCCTGTTTCGAGTGGGGTGTAGGTGCGGACGAATTGGAAGAACTGAGTGATCAGGAAGACGAAGCCGAAGAGTGCGAAGAAGGCGATGGTGACCGCAGCGCACGCGGCGCTGAAGCGCCGGTCGAGGAAGAGCGTGACGTCGATCATCGGGTCCTGCACGTTCCGCTCGATCTGAATGAAGGCGAGGATCAGCACTGCTGCGATCGTGAAGCCGAGCAGGGTCGTGCCGCTGTCCCAACCGCGTTCGGGGACTTCGATGATCGTCCAGGTGAGGACGCCCATGGCGGCGACGGAAGCGACGAAACCGAGGCGGTCGATCCTGGGGACCTCGGGGTCGCGTGACTCGGGGACGAAGGCGAGGGTCATGGCGAGTGTGGCAACGCTGATCGGGACCAGCGCCCAGAAGATGCTGTGCCAGGTGTAGTGCTCGAGCAGGAACCCGCCGATGACCGGTCCGATGGCGACCCCGACTCCGGAGGAGGCTCCCCACAGGCCGATGGCGCTCGCGCGTTCGCGGCGCTGCGTGAATGCGTTCGAGATGATCGAGAGCGTCGTGGGAAAGATCAGGGCGGCGAACACTCCCATCGCGACGCGGGCCGTGATCAGGGCGGTGCTGGTGTCGACGAGCGCCGCCGCGGCACTGGTGCCCGCGAATCCTGCCAGTCCGACGATCAGGGCCGGGCGCCGGCCGAATCGGTCCGAAAGGCTGCCCATCGCGAGCACGAGGGCGGCGAAGGCCAGGTTGTAGCCGTCCACGATCCAGAGCAGGTCCTTGGTGCTCGCGTCGAGTTGTTCGGCCAAGGAGGGCAGAGCGACGTTGACGATCATCGTCCCGATGTTGATGGTCAACGACGCCAGGCAGACGGTGAGCAGAACGAGTGACTTGCGAGTCATGGGATCCCCATATCTTGACGGTGTCCAGTTAGTGTCCGCGGGGATCTGGTCAGTGTCAAGATTGCCGATGGACTGCGGCCAACGGGGCCAGGTCGAACGCGAGACGCCGAATGGTGAGATCGCTGTCGCAGAAGGCTGGCGCGGTCACTCCCGGGCGGGCGCAGGATCGGCGTTTCTGGCAGCCCTCGACTGATCGAGCGCGACCTCGCCGAGGCGGGGATAATCGCCGGATGCGACAAGTCGCCCTTGCGACGGGGGTCGAGCTGGCCGTCCACGAGTTCGGCCACGGCGAACCCGTGATGCTGCTCCATGCCTGGGGCGAGACGCATCGTGTCTTCGACCGCATCGTTCCGTTGCTCGCTCGCTCCCTGCGCCTCATCGTTCCCGACCAGCGTGGAGTCGGCGAGAGCGCGAAGCCAGCCGACGGGTACGCCGTGCACGACTCCGCCGACGACGTGATCGCGCTTCTCGATGTGCTGGAACTGGACTCCTGCTGGCTTCTGGGAACCTCCAGCGGCGGGTACGTCGCCCAACACGTCGCCGTCGACCATCCCGAACGTGTACGCGGCCTCGTGCTCGTCGGGGCACCCAGCGACCTGCGCCGGTCGCCGCCGGTCGAGCTCACCGACCTGCTGACGTCGTTCCACGACCCCGTGACGCGACACGATGTCCAGCAAGTGAACCGTGCGCTACCACTCCACAGCCCGGTCCCGGACCCGTTCCTCGAGGAGCAGTTGACCGCGGCGCTGACGATCCCGAAGCACGTGTGGCGGGCTGTCTTCGAGGGGCTGTTCGCCGTCGAGCCACCAACCCTGCGTGGCACGATCGATGTTCCGACACTGATCCTCTGGGGTGCCGAGGAGGACGTCCTTCCCGCGGAGCAGGCTGCTGATCTGGCGGCCGCGATCGCGGGCAGTCGCCTGGTCACCTACGACGGCACCGGGCACCTCGTCCTGTGGGAACAGCCGGACCGTGTCGCCGCCGACGTCGCCGCATTCATCGCGACCATCAGGGGGCGCTAGCCCGGGCCCGGGCGCGACGGCGGGCTCCGAGAGCCGGCGTACCGCCATGGTCTCGACGATCATCAGCGACCCGAGCAGCGAGAACAGCAGGATGGCGATCCAGGCCTGCTTCAACGAGGACAGCATGGTCGGCGGGACGACCAGCACCATCACGAGCAGCGTTGTCCAGAACACCGCACTCGGTACGCCGATCCACAGCCGGGACTTGCGCGTCCCTCGGCCAGCGGCCACCCAACCCACCCCAACGGTGGCCAGCATGAACGGCGTCGCCGCCGGATCCAGGCACAGGAACATCGGAGTCCACACCAGCCATCGCGGAGCGGACCTGACGCCGTCGCGTGGCGAGGTCAGCACCCAGGCAAACAGAGCGCCGACGACGGTGCCGGGCGGCAGCAGGAAGATGAACGTCGCGATGCTGAAATGCGAACCGCCATCGCTCGCGGCGACTTCGGCCATCATTGCGCGCATCGAGGACGCCCACGCCAGCCCGAGGACGGCACCGCAGGCCATCTCCCTGCGCGGAAACTCGAGACGTCCGGCCTCAGTCGAAGCGGTGGTTGTCGGCATCGTGGCGTCCTCTCGTCTGCTCTCTGACGCTAGACCTCGAGGGGCCGGAGGGCATCACGTGAATCCCGCGACCTCATGCAGTGCTGGCACGTAGGCCCGCCGGACTCGGGCCAGCCCGACATGGGCCCGTGCCGGGCCACCCGTCTTCCGTTTTCTGCGACGATGCGGTCATGCGCAGGTGGACCCTCGTCGTAGCCGTGTTGTTGGCCGTCGCTCTCAGCGGTTGTGGCTCGGACGAGCCGGGGGCGGTGCCGTCCCCGCGCACCAGCAGTTCGACGCCGAGTCCGACGACCGGCGCCGGCCAGTTCAGCGGTCATCCCATCGGTACGCCGACCACGGACGGCGGTCGTACGTCGGCGCCCACCGCCCCGACGTACGACGCGAGCGCGACCGGGGCCGCCTTCGCCTCACCGACCGGCAACATCGTGTGCATGCTGGCGGGCGATCCGCAGATGAACCGTTGTGACATCACCGAGCGCACCTACAAGGCTCCTGCGAGGCCGGCGGACTGCCCGCTGTCCTACGGTTCGTCGTTCGCGCTCGACGGCGTCGCGTCGATCGGGTGCGTGGGGGACACCGTGCTGGGACAGGCCGCACCCGGCACCGACTACACGTCGTGGTTCACCGGTCCCGGCGTGACCTCACCGGTCACCGGTCAGCCGATCGCGATCCTCGCCTATGGCGAGTCGATCAAGGTGGGTGCAGTCGTGTGCGGGAGTGCCAAGAACGGTGTCACCTGCACCGACGTGGACAGCGGGCACGGCTTCCGGGTGTCGCGCGCGTCGTACGAGATCTTCTGAAGGCCCGGCCTTGAGCGGTACGCCGAGCGACGCGCGCGCCACCGGGGGAGTGTCCTACTGGTGGGCGGACCTGGGCCTGCCCGAGCCGACGGACCAGCTGGACGGCGATGCCGAGGTCGACGTCGTCATCGTGGGCGCGGGCTACACCGGTCTGTGGACGGCGTACTACCTGAACCAGTTGCGACCGGAGCTGGTGATCCGCGTGGTCGAGCAGCGGTTCGCGGGCTACGGCGCGTCAGGTCGCAACGGCGGCTGGTTGACGGCGTCCATCACCGGTGGGCTCGACGGCTATGCGGCGTCGGACTCCAAGGCCGACGCCTCCCGGTTCCAGCTGGCGATGAACGACGCTGTCGACGAAGTGATCAGGGTGAGCGAGCGGCACCGGATCGACGCGCACGTCCACAAGGGAGGCACCCTGTTGGTGGCGCGGAATGCGGCCCAGGCCGAGCGGGCTCGCGTCATGGCCGCGCACGCCGCGACGTGGCCGGAGATCGGGGCGCAGCTCCTGGCGGCGGACGAAGCGGCCGCTCGGATCAGGATCTCCGGGACAACGGCGGCGGTGTGGGAGCCGCACTGCGCACGCATCCATCCGGCGCGGC
>JASLDK010000380.1 GCA_030145945.1 Nocardioides sp. | reverse complement strand
TCGCGGCCGAGCATCAGGATCACGAGGCCGCCGACGACGAACGCCAGCACGACGGAGACGACGTACGGCAACAGGAGCCAGAGCGCCTCGACGACGCGGTTGGTCGGCCGCGCTGCCGGCGGCGCGGCCGTCGGCGGTGCGGGCGTGATGGTCTCAGACACGTGCTTCTCCCAGTCCGGTCATGCTGCGGCCGACTTCGTAGGCGTCCACCGAGCCGTGCGGCCACTCGCCGGCCCGCGAGCCCTGGTAGAGCGCGATCACCCGGTCGGACAGGGCGATCACCTCGTCGAGGTCCTCGGAGATGAGCAGGACGGCGCAACCGGCCGCGGTGGCCTTGCGGACCTGTTGGTAGACGAAACGCGTGGAACCGATGTCGAGCCCGCGCGTCGGGTTGTGCAGGATCAGCATCCGGGGACGCCGGGCGAAGGCCCGGGCCAGGATGACCCGCTGGATGTTGCCGCCGGAAAGGTCGCCGGTCAGCGTGGCCGGACCGTTGGCCCGCACCGAGAACTCCGCGATGGCGTCGAGGGCCCGCTGCTTGGCGGCACCCCAGTCGATCAGCCCGAGCCGGCGTACCTCCTTGCTGCGCTGCGAGCCGAGCACCAGGTTCTCGGTGATGCTCGCCGTCGGCAGGATGCCGTCGCGGTGGCGGTCCTCGGGGACGTAGGCGACACCGTGCTCGAGCCACGCCGAGGTGGGCCGGCCGCACATGGCGCGCCCGCTGACCTCGACGCCGCCGCCACGGACCGGCCGGACCCCGGCCAATGCCTCGGCGAGCTCGACCTGGCCGTTGCCGGCGACGCCCGCGATGCCGACGATCTCGCCCTCACGCAGCTCCAGGTCGAATCCGCGGATCAGCTCGTGGCCCTGGTCGTTGGCCACCAGCAGGTCCCGTACGGCGACCGCGGTCGTCGTACCGACCGAGGACAGGGTCTCCTCGACCGACTCGGCGTCGACCGCCCCCAACGCCACGGTGTCGACCGCGGCGCCGGGGTCCGTCGTGGAGCCGACCATCTTCTCGGCGAGGTGTTCAGCATCGGTCTCCGAGCGTTCGATGGTCTCGACCCGGCGACCGTCGCGCATCACCGTCATCCGGTCGCAGACGCTCAGCGTCTCGCGGATCTTGTGGGTGATGAGCACGACGCTCATGCCGTCGTCGACCATCGCCCGCATCGAACCGAAGAGGTCATCGACCTCCTGCGGCGTGAGGTTGGTCGTCGGCTCGTCGAGGATCAAGACCTTCGCCCCGCGATAGAGCGCCTTGAGGATCTCCACCCGCTGGCGTACGCCGACGGGCAGCTCCTCGACGACGGCGTCCGGGTCGACGGTCAGGCCGAAGCGCTCGCTCAGCTCGCGGATCCGCTCGCGGGCCTGGCTGAGGTCGAGCTTGAACGGTGCGGGTACGTCGGTCCCGAGCACGATGTTCTCGGTCACCGTGTAGTTGTCGACCTGGAGGAACGTCTGGTGCACCATGCCGACCCCGGCTGCGATGGCGTCCTTCGGCGAACCGATGCTGACCGGCTCTCCGTCGAGGAGAACCTCGCCGGAGTTGGGCCGGTAGAGCCCGTAGAGGACGTTCATCAGGGTCGTCTTGCCCGCACCGTTGCCGCCGAGCAGACCATGCACCTCGTTCCGGCCGACCACCAGGTCGACGGAGTTCAGTGCCGTGACCGGCCCGAAGGTCTTGACGATCCCCCGCATCTCCAGACGCGGGTTCTCCATGGTGGTCACTTCACTTCGGACTGATTGAGCTCGACCTTGATCGATCCGTCGGTGATGCCGGCGACGGCCTTCTCGACCTCGGCCTTGACCTCGGCAGGAACCTTCTCGCCCACCTCGACGCTGGCGCCCTGACCGAAGCCGATGACGTAGTGGCCCTTGGTCGTGCCCTTGTCGATGTCGGCGAGGATCTCGCTGAGCGGGTGCTTGAAGTCGTAGAGCGCGGTGCCCGCGTAGTGGTCGGGGCCGTTCTGCGACTTGTCGGTGTACTTCACCGTCACCCACGCGGCGCCGGGAGCGGTGTCGTTGACGGCCTTGAACGCACCGACCACACCGAGGTTCAGGGAGGTGATGACCACGTCGGAACCACCGGAGATCAGCTGGCTGGTGAGCTGCTGGGCCTTGACGGTGTCGTTGAAGTCACCGCTCCACACGGGGTTGAGCTTGACGCTCTTGCCGCTGTCCTTGATGGCCTGCTCGACCGCGTGGACCTCGGCGTAGGAGAACGGCAGGCTCAGACCACCCAGGTAGCCGACCTTGCCGGACTTGGAGAGGTTCGCGGCAAGGACGCCGATCGGGTAGAAGACCGTGTGGAAGTTGCGGTCGATGACCCACACGTTGTCGGGCTGGCCGGCCGGCTCGCCGTCGAACTCGCCGATGAAGCGGACCTTGGGGTTCTGCTTGGCGATCTTGGCGGTGGCCTCGTAGAACTGCGAGCCGTGCGTCCAGACCACGTTGTAGCCATCCGCGACGTACTCCTGCAGCACCCGCTCGGCATCCGGGACCGCGACGCTCTCGGAGTAGGAGATCTGGGCGCCATCCTTCTCCGCCGCCTTCAGGGCCTCGAGCCCGAGCGCGTTGTAGTCGGCGTCCGTGGTCGGGCCGGAGAAGATCGCAGCAATCTTCAGCTTGCCGTCGCCGGATCCGCTCTTGCTGTCACCTCCTCCACAGCCGGCCGCCACCAGCAGGACGGCCATCAGGCCCGCCAGAAGTCGAATGAGTCCGCGCATGCTGCCACCTCTTCAGAGTTCTGGCACCCGATCGTCCTGGGGCCCGCCCCGAGGCGGATGTGTCGAGCGCCACTTTCGGCAGAGTTTGGTCGGGGGCGGTAAGAGCCAGCACCGGCGAGACTTGCCCGATGGCCGCGCGAGTCTTGGTAAAGACCTGACCGCGAGGCGGTTGTCCGAACCCCGTTAGGGTGCCGAGACCGCCACCGCGCGTCATGCGACGATCGTGCCGTGCTGCCGTCGTTCGAGATCGTCACCCGCCACCGGCCCGTGACGTTGGTGGCGAGCGAAGACTTCCCGCTGCTGGCACCGTTCGCGGCGGTCGAGGGCGAGCTGCCGGGTGCTGCCGGGGTGGCTGAGCTGGCCCTCCTCGCCGAGGACGGCACCAGGCTGGGTGTGCGCCTCGAGGACGGCCGGGCGTCACTGCGCGTCCACATCGGCGGCGTCGACCACGTGCTGCGCAGCCGACGCTTCGGCCGCGCCGGCGCGCCGCCCGCGCGCCTCGGCCTCACGCTGACCGGAAGCCACCTCGCCGTCCTGCTCCAGGAGAAGGGCCGGTGGGTGGCCCGCGGCCGGATCGACCTGCGCGAGATCGGTGGCCCGAACACCCGCGACCCCGGATGGCTCGCCGGACTGCACCCCTCGTCCGCCGGGGTCGTCGACGTGCGGGCCGGGAGCTTCGGGCAGCTCGGCCTGCGCGACATCCGGCTCGTGACGTACGCCGACGGGTCGGCGTACCGGATCGGGGGCGAGGTGTTCTTCACCGCGACCAGTGCCGGTCCCGGCTTCTTCGACACCGCGCACACGTCGGTGTGGGCCCTGACCCGCGACGACCAGATCCGTTGGTGCAGCGACCTGTTCTTCGAACGTCCCGATCGGCCGGGGGTCTACGGCGACCACGCCACCCACCTGGTCCGCGACGGCGAGCGCTGGCTGGTCACGACGAGCACCTGGTCGGACTTCCCGGCCGAGAGGAAGAAGCGCGTTCCGGGCGCGCTCGGGATCACCTTCGCCTCGTCGGACGCAGAGCTGCTGACCGGCCAGCACGTGCTGGCGACGCGCCGACTCGAACTCCCGACGGACGGCCCGAGCATGGGCGTGTGGGATCCGCACCTCGTGCGGCTCCCCAGACGCGATGGCGCCGAGGGGTGGCTGGTCGGCTACGTCAGCGCACGGAAGTTCTTCGACTTCCACCCGCTGCTCGCCGCCGGGCCCTCCCTCGACCACCTCGCCCTGAGGGGTGCCGCGACCAACCGACGGGCGACCGAGGGCACCACGCTGCTCAGGGTCGCCGACAGCGGGGTCGTCGACACCGACTGGCGAGTGCTCGCCAGCGACGGCAGGGACAACCGGCGCGCGGTCCGCGGGCGGTATCCGATCTTCGACACACAGATGCGCGAGATCGGCGCGCTGAGCGCGCCGTACCCGACCAACATCCCGTGGCCGAGCGTCGTTCCGCCCGCCCCGGAGGACCGGGACGACGAGTGGCGGTTGGTGACGTTCGACGGGACGAGGTCAGGCGGCAGACTTGCCGGTTATGGCACACACGGTGACGTGATCGTCATGCGTGCCACGAGGTGACCTCGGGTGGACGCGGTGCGTCAGTCCCGATCGGCGTAGTCGGACCATTTCTCGACGTCGACGTCGGGCTCATCCGACGTGTCGACATCATCCGGCTCACCATGGAGCTCACGCGCAAGCGCGCCGAGATCCGTGTCGTGAGTGCGGTACTTCAGGTCGCGAGCGACCTTCGTCTGCTTGGCTTTCGCACGGCCGCGGCCCATAGGGTCCAGCCCCCTCGCACACTTGGCCGGTAGCCCTCCGGGCCCCGGACTGCTGAATACGTAGTCTCGTGGGTGCAACGGTACATGGCCCGTGGCTGTTCCCGCACGTCAGGTCACCCCGAAACGGGGTTCAGGAGATGCAGGTCACCAGCCGGGGTGCTGACCGACCAGCTCGACGGTGCCCTTCTGGTCCGGGTCGACGGCCACCTCGCCGGCAACCCAGCTGTCGATGCCGAACTCAGCGAGGCGGGCGACGGCCGCGTCGACAGCGTCAGGTGCGACCAGCGCGACCATGCCGACACCGCAGTTGAGGGTGGCCTCCAGGTCCGGCTGGGCGACCTCGCCGAGCTTGCGGACGACGTCGAAGACCGGGCCCGGGGTCCAGGTCGAGCGGTCGAGGGTCGCCTTCAACTCCGGCGGCATCACGCGCGCCAGGTTGTTGGCCAGGCCACCGCCGGTGACGTGGGCCATCGCATGGGTGTCGGTCTCACGGGCGATCGCCAGGCACGGCTTGGTGTAGAGCTGCGTGGGGACGAGGAGCTCCTCGCCCAGGGTGCGGGCGAACTCGTCGACGTGACGGTCGACTGTCCACCCCGCCTGCGTGAAGAAGACGTGGCGGGCCAGCGAGTAGCCGTTGGAGTGCAGGCCGCTGGCCGCCATCGCGACGACCACGTCGCCGGGACGGACCCGGCCGGGACCGAGCAGGTCGTCGGCCTCGACGACACCCGTGGTGGCGCCCGCGACGTCGTACTCATCGGGAGCCAGGAGGCCGGGATGCTCGGCCGTCTCGCCGCCGACCAGCGCACAGCCGGCCTCGACGCACGCCTCAGCGATGCCCTTGACGATCGCCGCGATCCGCTCGGGGACGACCTTGCCGGTCGCGATGTAGTCGGTGACGAACAGCGGCTCGGCACCACACACGACGAGGTCGTCGACGACCATGCCGATCAGGTCGAACCCGATCGTGTCGTGCTTGTCCATCATCTGCGCGACCGCGACCTTGGTGCCGACACCGTCGGTCGAGGTCGCCAGCAGAGGCCGCTTGTACGACGTCAACGCACTCGCGTCGAAGAGGCCGGCGAAGCCGCCGAGACCGCCCAGCATCTCAGGGCGGCGGGCCTTCTCGACCCACTCCTTCATCAGGTCGACGGCGCGGTCAGCGGCCTCGATGTCGACACCAGCACGGGCGTAGGCGTTATCTGCAGTCACTGGATTCCCCTCACGGGTTGTTCAGAACGGGAAGGGCTTCGCCGTGCGTGGTCGGCTTCAAGGACGCCTCGAGAAGGTGCTTGCCGAGCAGGCTCTCGTCCGGGAGCTCGATCGGGTAGTCGCCCGTGAAGCAGGCGGTGCACAGGCTGGTCTGCGGCTGCCCGGTCGCCTCGATCATCCCGTCGAGAGTGATGTAGCCGAGGCTGTCGGCGCCCACACTCGCGGCGATCTCGTCGACGTCGAGACCGTTGGCGATCAACTCGGCCCGGGTCGCGAAGTCGATGCCGTAGAAGCACGGCCACTTCACCGGCGGACTCGAGATCCGCACATGCACCTCGAGCGCACCCGCCTCGCGAAGCATCCGGACCTGGGCCCGCTGCGTGTTGCCCCGCACGATCGAGTCGTCGACCACGACGATCCGCTTGCCGCGGATCATGTGCTCGAGCGCATTGAGCTTGAGCCGGATGCCGAGCTGACGCAGGGTCTGGCTCGGCTGGATGAAGGTGCGACCGACGTACGCGTTCTTCACGAAGCCCTGACCGAACGGGATGCCGCTCTCCAAGGCATAGCCCGAAGCGGCCGGCGTACCGGACTCGGGGACGGGGATGACCAGGTCGGCATCGACCGGGAACTCGCGGGCCAACTGGCGGCCCATCTCGACGCGCGCCTCGTGAACACTGCGGCCGGCGATCGTGGCGTCGGGCCGGGCGAGGTAGACGTACTCGAACACGCAGCCCTTGCGGCGCGGCTCGGCGAACTTGTGCGAGCGCAGGCCGTCCTCGTCGATGACGATCAGCTCGCCCGGCTCGACCTCCCGCACGACACTGGCGCCGGTGGTGGCCAGCGCGGCGTCCTCGCTCGCGACCACCCACCCCCGTTCCAGGCGACCGAGCACGAGGGGCCGAATGCCCTCGGGGTCGCGGGCGGCGTACAGGGTGTTCTCGTTCATGAAGACGAAGGAGAAGGCGCCCTCGACCTGCGGCAGCAGCTCCATCGCCCGCGCCTCGAGCGACTGGTCGGGGTGGTGCGCGAGGAGTGCCGTGACCAGGCTGGTGTCGTTGGTCGACGTCTCCAGGTTGCGGGCGTGGATGTCGAGCTCGCTGTCATCACTCGGCAGGTCCTGGACCATCTGCGCGAGGTGCGCGGTGTTGATCAGGTTGCCGTTGTGACCGAGCGCGATCGAGCCGTCCTCAGTGGGGCGGAAGGTCGGCTGCGCGTTCTGCCAGGTGCTCGCACCCGTCGTCGAATAGCGGCAGTGACCGACCGCAAGATGGCCCGCGAAGGACTCCAGGGTGTTCTCGTCGAAGACCTGGGAGACGAGCCCCATGTCCTTGTAGACGAGGATCTGACGGCCGTTGCTGACCGAGATGCCGGCCGACTCCTGACCACGATGCTGCAGTGAGTAGAGGCCGAAGTACGTCAGCTTCGCGACGTCCTCACCGGGGGCCCACACGCCGAAGACTCCGCACACGTTGGGCAAGCCTACCGGCCGGACGGCGGATCGGTCAGTTCGCGACGAGGGCTGATCTCGTGGGGTGCGCGGCGGTTGCTGCGATCTGCCCGGAGATCCGCACGGCGATCTGCGCGGCCTGCGCCCGGATCTCCGGGATCGCGGTCGACTCCCACAACGTCCCCTTGCGCGGTGGCCCCACCACGAACAGGCCGTCCACGACCTCACCCCCGGCATCGAGCAGCGCCCCGTCAGGCGTCGTGTCCAACCCGAGCCGCAAGGGATCCGGCGCCGCCGTCCCGCGCTGGACGAGCGCACGGATCAGCGGATCGGCGCTCTGGCGTACGTCGGTCAACGGCCCCGTGCAGTTGACGATCGCGTCGAAGTGCCCCGGCTCCGCATCGGGCGAGGTGACCACCCGACATCGATCACCCAGATCCTCCACGCGACGCAGGCTGCCCTCGTGGACGGCAAGGCGGCCGTCGTACCGGTAGGACTGGAGGCGGAGCGCGACCTCGGTCGCCATGCGGTGTCGGCGTACCTCCCAGTCGCGGGCATGCACATCGAGGAACCGCCGACGCTCGGCGATCGGGAGCCGTTGCCACAGCCCCTGCGTCAGGGGACGCAGCCCGTCGACGACCGCACGCCAGCCCACGCCGCGCTCGGCCGCGGCCTGACACTCGGCAGTGACGGCGGCCGCGATCTCGTCAGCGGTCACGGCACTCTCCGGGACCTTGGTGACCCACGCGGTGTGGGCCTGGGAGACGTGCGGCTTGGGCAGCAGACCGCTGCGACTGGCCATCGTCACGCGACGGCCGGGGCCGTCCTCGAGGAGGGTGATCACCGTGTCGACGGCGGTCAGGCCGGTGCCGACGACGAGGATCTCCGCGTCCTCGGGGAGGGCGCGGAGCCGGGCGAGCGCCCACGGGTTGGCGACGTGCCAGGGTGCGTCGGGAAGCACCGCCCCGTCCGCGGTGGCGAGCGGACGGGGCGGTTGGTTCCCGTGACAGAGCACCACCACGTCGGCGTACGTCGTGGTGTGCTCGGTCACGAGTTGGAACCGTCCGAGATGACGCTCTGCCTCGACGACGGGAACGACATCGAGGACCCGACCCGCCCTGACCTGCAGGCGGTCGTCGGCGACGTCGGCCAGCCGGTCCTGGAGATAGATCGCATAGTCGGCGCGCGGCAGGAACCCCTGCGGGTCATTGCTGCGCCCGGTGCGCAGCGCCCAGTCGAGCAGGTCGGACGGCGCGTCCGGGAAGGCGCTCATGTGTCGGGCCCGGACGTTGAGCAGATGCCGCTGGTCGTTGGTGCCGTAGGCGATGCCCCGACCGACGATTCCGCTCGCCTCGTGGATCACGACCTCAAGCCCCGGGTCGTCGCTGCGAACCAGCAGGTTGATGGCGGTGAGGACCCCACTCGCACCCCCACCGATCACCGCCACCCGGCTCCGCGGGCGGTCCGGGGTCGCCTGGTGCCGAGGATTCGGAGTGTCGGTCGGAATGCGCGTCGCCGTCATGGCAATTAGTGTAGCAACTCACTAGACTTAAATCACCGCCGAGTAGTGACTTCCGACGCGCGAGTGGTGACTTCCGACCGCCGAGTGGTGAATTCCAACCGCCGAGTCGTGAATTCCACCCGCCGGGGTCTCAACAAGTCACCACTCGGACGTCACAAGTCACTACTCGGCGGTCAGAAGTCACTATTCGGCGAGGTTGCGGAGGAGGAGGGCCTCGGCCAGCAGCACCTTCTCGAACTCGGCAAGGTGGAGCCCCTCGTTGGGACCGTGGGCGCGGGTGTCGGGGTCCTCGACGCCGGTCACGAGGACAGCAGCGTCCGGGAAGGACTCGAGGAACTCCGCGATGAACGGGATCGACCCGCCGACACCCATGTCGACGGGGGCGGTGCCGTCCCAGGCCTCGGTGAAGGCGCTGCGCGCGGCGTCGTACGCCGGCCCGGTGACGTCGAGCGCGATCGGCTCGCCCGTGTCGACGACCTCGAGGCTGAGCTGGGCGCCCCAGGGGACGTGCTTCTCGAGATGTGCCTTGAGGCAGGCGACGGCGTTCTCGGAGGTCTCGCCGGGGGCGGTGCGGAGCGCGAAGCGGGCGCGCGCCGACGGGATCAGGGTGTTGGAGGAGCCGTCGACCTTGGGCGCATCGAGACCGATGACCGAGAGCGCTGGCTGCGTCCAGAGCCGCTCGACGGCCGGGCCGTGGCCGATCCACTCGACGCCTTCGGCGACGCCGGACTCGGCGCGCAGCCGAGCCTCCGGGTAGTCGACGTCGGCCGCCGGGCCGCTGTGCAGTCCCTCGACGAGCAGGTTGCCGTCGTCGTCGTGGAGACTGGCGATCAGTCGGGAGAGCGTGATCAGTGCGTCCGGGACGAGACCGCCCCACATGCCCTGGTGGACGGCGTGGTCGAGGGTACGCACCTCGGCGTTGACCCGCACCAGGCCACGCAGGCTGGTGGTCAGGGCGGGGACGCCGATGTCCCAGTTGCCGGAGTCGGCGATCACGATGACGTCCGAGCGCAACTCGTCGACGTACTTCTCGAGGAGCTGCGGGAGGGTCGCACTGGCGACCTCCTCCTCGCCCTCGATGAAGAGACGGACGGTCACTGGCAGCTCGTCACCCAGGAGACGCAGGGCGGCAACGTGGGTGAGGATGCCGGCCTTGTCGTCGGCGGCGCCGCGGCCGTAGAGGCGGCCGTCGCGCTCGGTCGGCTCCCACGGCGGGGTCTCCCACTCGGCGTGGTCGTTCTCCGGCTGCACGTCGTGGTGCGCGTAGAGCAGCACGGTCGGCGCGCCCTCCGGGCCCTTCTTCTCCCCGATGATCGCCGGCGGCGCGCCGTCGAAGGCCCGCACGATCTGTACGTCGACCCCTTCGGCGGCGAACAGGTCGGCGGTCGCCTGCGCGCTGACCTCGACCTGGTCGAGGCGGGCAGGGTCGGCGCTGACGGACTGGATGCGGACGAGGGCCTCGAGGTCCGATCGGACACCCGGGAGGATCTCGGCGAGGCGCGTACGCAGGTCGGTGGTGGAGACGGATCCGGTCATGTCGCCAATCTATGTGTCAGGGTCTGGCCATGGCACCTTCTCGGGCGATCGCCGCCACACCCCTCATCCCCGCCCTGCTCCTCACCTTCGCCGCCTGCGGCGATGACCGCGACGCGAAGGCCGAGGACCACTCCGTCGAGAGCGGTACGTCGAGCGCGCCGGTGCAGTTCAGGAGGGTGCTCGAGTCCTCCGATGCGCCCACCTCCACCACCGACGCGACGCCGGCCACGACTCCCCTGCCGCGTGACTGCAGTGGCGTGCCGTCCCGCCAGCCCGATGCCACCGCCGAGGCGGTCGTGTGCGACGACCACGATGTGGCCTACCGTCTCGCACCTGCCGAAGTGTCAGGAGGCGTTGACGACGCCAAGGCCACATCCGGCCCGACGGGCGGGTGGCTGGTCGCGCTCGAACTCGACGACGCGGCGACGACGGGCCTCGCCGCACTGACCACGTCCCTCGTCGGCACCGAGACAAGGATGGCAGTCGTGGCTGACGGCAAGGTCCTGGTCGCACCCGTGGTCCAGTCCGTCATCACCGACGGCAAGCTCCAACTCGCCGGCGACTTCACCCGGGCCGAGGCAGAGCGCCTGGCCCAGGCGATGGAGTCCGACTGACACGCTCACGCCAGAGGCAGGTACGACGACAGGTCGGTGCGTTCGCCGCTGGCTCGTGCCGCCGTGCTCTCAACGGCCTGCTCCCATCCCAACGCGCCGGTCGCGAGCGCGATCCAGGTCGCGGCGTCCATCTCGATCACGGCCGGCGGCGTGCCGCGGGTGTGGCGCACGCCCTCGATGACCTGGACGGCCGCGAAGGGCGGCACCCGAACCTCCACGGACCGACCGGGCGCACGGTCCTCGAGGACCGCCAGGAAGTGCTTCGTGAGCAGCTTCAGATCGGAGCGATCGGCGGCACCGTCGGCCACACGAGCGAGTGCGCCGTCGACAGCCTCACGGTCAGCGGGCTTGAGGCGGGCGGCCATGGTCGTAGCGTAGCCACGCGGACCCGAGGTTTCTTCCCGCGACCACCCGTGCGACCGCTCCCCAGCTGCACACCTCAGAATATGCACATGCGCCTTCGTCGTTGCTCCGCGACCGTGCTCGGCCTGCTGCTGTTGACACCTGCGCTGGCGGCCTGCAAGGACGGCAGCGCGGTGCGTGCCGGCGACGTCATCCCGGCTCGTCGGGACGCACAGTTCGCCGGCCGGGGCACCGAGACGACGGTCGCTCTCCCCATCGGTCGGCTCGAGATCACCGCGGGTTCGCCGGTTGCCGAGATCTCCGCCGACGACACCCGTCAGCGGGAGAAGGTGAAGGCCCCCGCGGGCAGCGTGTTCGTCCCCATCACCTGGCAGTACGACGCCGAGACCTTCGGCGCGTTCGCCGCCTACCTCGACACCAACGCAACCCCCGTCGTCGATCTCGTCGTCAGCGGGGCGTCGTACCGCCTGCCGGCGCCGGAACAGACCGGCCAGGGCTCCGAGTCGTTCTACGTGCTGATCGACGGCAGGGGCGACAAGCCCGCCATGAGCGTCGACTTCGACGGGGTGACCCAGACCGCCGACCTCAGCACCGGTGAGGTCGACAAGGGGCAGGCTGCACCGCTCTACGACCTCCGCACTCCACGCACCAAGATGTTCCCGTGCGCGGCGAATCCGACATTCAACCGGACCGTGCAGGGCACCCCGACCTTCACCTGCGAGACGACGCGAGCGCTCCGACTTCCGTACGCCGGCAACGCGTGGGCCACTGATGGCCACACCTGGCTCGCCGTCACCGTGTCGACGGCACAGGGCCGTTGGGACGAGATCGCCCCCGATCTCGCGTCAGGGGCGCTCTACTACCCGACGTCGGTCAAGGGCGCCTTCGCGCTCGGCGGGGTCGCCGCGACGGAAGCCCTTCGCGACCCTGGCCGAGGCACCTGTCCTGATCTCGCGAACGCCAACTGCAGCGCTGTCTTCCACGTCATGTTCGACGTCGACAAGTCCGCGCCGCAGACCCTCACGGTCGAGCAGGACTACGCCATGGCCCGGACCTCGACCTGGGGCAAGTCAGCGGATCCCGAAACGCTCGATCTGACCGTCACCGCCCAGGCTGACCTGAGGAAGTAGTCAGCCCAGAGCGTTGGGAAGGGTCGCGGTCCAGGCCTCGCGCAACGCGGCGACCGGCACCTCGAACTGACCCTCGACGACGAGGGCGTCACCGCCGGTCACGCCGAGCTCGGTCATCGCGACGTCGTGGCGCGCACACAGGGCACGCAACTCATCGAGCTCTCCTTCGGGAACCGTGACGATCGCACGGGTCGCCGACTCGGAGAACAGGCCGACGAAGGCGTCGCCCTCCAGGCGGACGCTGGCGCCGACACCGCTGACGATGGACGCCTCGGCGAGGGCCTGGGCGAGGCCGCCGTCGGAAAGGTCGTGGGCGCTGGTCGCGACACCGACGAGGTCCTTGAGCAGACGAGCCAGGTTGCGCTCCGCGGCCAGTTCGAGCCGCGGCGGCAGACCGCCGAGATGACCGTGGACGACGTGCGCCCACTCGGAGCCGGAGAGCTCCTCACGCGTCGTGCCGAGCAGGACCACCTGCTCGCCC
>JASLDK010000277.1 GCA_030145945.1 Nocardioides sp. | reverse complement strand
GGCTCCATCCGGGCGGTCCGAACAGGTAGCCCAGGCGGTCGCGCAGGGACCCGGCCGCCCGGACGTCGCGTGTGATCTGCGCGTAGTCGCCGTACTGCAGCGTGAGCAGGTTGTAGGTCCCGACCGGTTTGGTGAGTCCGTACGTCGGCCGGTGCAGCTCGGGCTGGAAGGTGCCGAACATTCGGTCCCACACGATCAACATCCCGGCGTAGTTCTTGTCGAGATATTCGGGGTCCGAGCCGTGATGCACACGGTGGTGGGACGGGGTGTTGAACACCCACTCGACGGGCCGCGGCAGTTTGTCGATGGTCTCGGTGTGCACGAAGAACTGGAAGATCAGGTTGACGCCGAAGGCGACGTAGATGGTCCACGGCTCGAAGCCGAGGAACGGCAGCGGCAGCCAGAAGAAGAACTCGAACCATGGGTTCCACTTCTGGCGCAGGGCTGTGCCGAAGTTCATGTATTCGCTGGAGTGGTGAGCCTGGTGAGCGGCCCAGCCGACGTTGACGCGGTGCACGAAGCGGTGGGAGCCGTAGAAACCGAGATCGACCGCGGCGATGAGCAGCGGCCAGTACCACCATGCGTCGACCGGCAACCGCAGCGCGGTCAGGTGCACGAAGACCAGCGTGTAGACCACGAACGAACCGATCTTGAAGGCCACCGTGAAGGCCAACGAGATCAGGCCCATCGCGAGGCTGGTGCGGGTGTCCTTGGCGTCGTAGCCCGTCGGCAGCCGGGGGTCGTCATTGTCGTGGTCGAGCCACTTCAGCGCAGCCAGCTCGATCAGGATCGTCAGCAGGAAGAACGGGATCGCATAGGTCACCGGGTTCTTCATCGGGTCGAGTACGTCGTGCATCGCTGGCTCGTCTCTTCAGCGGACCAGCATCGCGGCCAGGAGAGCGCCCGCCATCAACAGACCGATGGCGGCCAGCACCACGATGCCGCCGGTGAATCCGGGCGGGGTGGTGCCGGTGCGCATGGAGATCTCGGTGCGGGTCCAGCGATGCCAGCCGACGCCGAGCGCGATGGCCGCCACCAGCACCAGCCCCAGTGACAGCGTGAAGCGGGCGCTGGCGGAGAACTCCAGGGCCGGGGAGCTCACCGCAACTGCTCCGGCGACGAGCGCCAACGCCGTGCGGACCCAGGCCAGGAAGGTCCGCTCGTTGGAGAGCGAGTCGCGCGGCTCGGGATCGCGCCCCACGCCGTACACCCGCCGCGGTCGGCGTACCGACTGCTCCTCGCCACTGCTCACAGGGGACAGGATGCCGCACATCGTGAGCGGGGCCACGCCGTGGTCGCTGCCCGGTCCGAGGGGGCCTGAGGTCTAGGCTGACCGCGGACGAAAGCCCCACCCCGAACACCAGGAGCAACACACGTGGCAGCCATCGAAGCCGTCGGAGCACGCGAGATCCTTGACTCGCGCGGCAACCCCACCGTCGAGGTCGAGGTCCTCCTCGAGGACGGCTCCTTCGCCCGGGCAGCCGTTCCGAGCGGCGCCTCCACCGGTGCCTTCGAGGCCGTCGAGCTCCGTGACGGCGGTGACCGGTACGTCGGCAAGGGCGTCCACCAGGCCGTCGACGCGGTCATCCAGACCCTCGGCCCGGCCATCGAGGGCCTCGACGCCGCCGACCAGCGGCTGATCGACCAGACGCTCCTCGAGACCGACGGCACGCCCAACAAGGCGAAGGTCGGCGCCAACGCGATCCTCGGCGTCTCGCTCGCCGTCGCCCGTGCCGCCGCTGACGCTGCCGACCTGCCGCTCTACCGCTACGTCGGTGGCCCCAACGCCCACCTGCTGCCGGTCCCGATGATGAACATCCTCAACGGCGGTGCCCACGCGGACACCAACGTCGACATCCAGGAGTTCATGATCGCGCCGATCGGTGCGCCGACCTTCCGCGAGGCCCTGCGCGTGGGCGCCGAGGTCTACCACGCGCTGAAGTCCGTGCTGAAGGAGAAGGGTCTCGCGACCGGCGTCGGGGACGAGGGTGGCTTCGCGCCCGACCTCGAGTCCAACCGTGCGGCGCTCGACCTGATCGCCGAGGCGATCGCCAAGGCCGGCTACGAGCTCGGCACCGACGTCGTGCTCGCGCTCGACGTCGCGGCCTCCGAGTTCTACAGCGCCGACGAGGGTGATGGTGGCTACACCTTCGAGGGCGCCAAGAAGTCGGCCGATGAGATGATCTCCTACTACGCCGACCTCGTCGCCAACTACCCGATCGTGAGCATCGAGGACCCGCTCAACGAGGACGACTGGGAGGGCTGGAAGGCCATCACCGACGCCCTCGGCGACAAGACCCAGCTCGTCGGCGACGACCTGTTCGTCACCAACGTGGAGCGTCTGCAGCGTGGCATCGAGGGTGGCCAGGCCAATGCGCTCCTGGTCAAGGTCAACCAGATCGGATCGCTGACCGAGACCCTCGACTCCGTCGAGCTCGCGCACCGCAACGGCTACCGCTGCATGATGAGCCACCGCTCCGGCGAGACCGAGGACACCACGATCGCCGACCTCGCGGTCGCGACCAACTGCGGCCAGATCAAGACCGGCGCCCCGGCACGGTCCGAGAGGGTCGCCAAGTACAACCAGCTGCTGCGCATCGAGGACGAGCTCGGCGACGCCGCGCGGTACGCCGGCCGGGCCGCGTTCCCGCGCTACCAGGGCTGACCCGACCGGAGCATGTGATGGCCGACGACCGTCGAACGTCCCGCAAGCCGGGCCGCCCCTCCGCGGGGCGGTCCGGTCCGCGGTACGCCGAACGGCTCAAGGCCGAACGCAAGAAGGCCGCCCGCGAGCGGGAGGCCGCCCTCATCCGGGCCAGGGCGCAGCACCAGCAGAAGTCGCGGCTGACCAGCCGGGCCGCGGTGCTCGTGCTGGTGCTGGCCGTGCTGGCCGTCTCCTACGCATCGTCACTGCGGGCCTACCTGCAGCAGCGCGGAAACATCGACGACCTGCAGGCGCAGATCGCCAAGCGCGAGTCGGCGATCGCGGACCTCAAGGACCAGAAGAAGCGGTGGGACGATCCCGCCTACGTCTCCCAGCAGGCGCGGATCCTGGGCTACGTCGCCCCCGGCGACACCCCGTTCGTCGTGGTCGACTCCCACGGCAATCCGCTCGACGCGTCGGCTTCCCTCGGCGACCCGACCAGGGTCAACGACCCCGACAAGCAGACGTGGTACGAGGACGCGTGGGACTCGATGAAGATCGCCGGCAATCCGCAGACGAAGGTGCCGGCCCCCAAGAACCAGGTCAAGGCTCCCAAGGAGGACCTCGCGAAGTGAGCGCCTTCACCGAGGCTGACGCCGCGGTCGTCACCGCGCAGCTCGGTCGCGCGGCGCGCGGGGTGCACGCCGTCGGCTTCCGTTGCGTGTGCGGCAGACCGGTGGTCGTGACCACCGAGCCGCGCCTGCCCAATGGCACGCCGTTCCCGACGACCTATTACCTCACCGCGCCGCGGATCAACTCGCGGATCGGCACCCTCGAGGGCTACGGCTACATGAAGGGCATGCAGGACCGACTCGGCGAGGACCCCGAGCTGGCTGCCGCCTATCGCGCTGCCCACGATGCCTATCTCGCCGACCGGGCACGGATCACGGCCGAGGGTCGCTTCGACGTACCCGAGATCGAGGGGATCTCGGCCGGCGGGATGCCCGATCGCGTCAAGTGCCTGCACGTCCTGGCGGCGCACGCGCTGGCGGCCGGGCCGGGGGTGAACCCGCTCGGCGACGAGACCCTGGCGCTGCTCGGTCTCGATCGCGAGACCTGCCGATGCGAGGGGCCGTGGCCGTGGCCGAGCGAGCCCGTCTCCCAGCAGTGACTGCCGTCGCCGCGATCGACTGCGGCACCAACACGATCAAGCTGCTCGTCGGCGACCCGTCGGCCGACCCTGCAGGGGTACGCCGGGAGAGCCGGATGATCCGACTCGGCCAGGGCGTCGACGCCACGGGGCGCCTGGCGGACGAGGCGCTCGAGCGGGCGTGGCTGGCGATCGACGAGTTCGCTGCGATCATCCGGGCCGCCGGCGTCGGTCCGGACAGGATCCGTTTCTGCGCCACCTCTGCTACCCGCGACGCCTCCAACGCTGCTATCTTCTCCTCCGGCGTGCTCGCCCGTCTCGGCGTCGCACCCGAAGTGCTGTCAGGCGAGGAGGAGGCCCGGCTCGCGTTCGACGGGGCGGTTCGAGGCATTTCCGCCGTCCGGACGATCGCCGGTCCTGCCCTCGTCATCGACATCGGCGGTGGCTCGACCGAGCTGATCCTCGGCGATCCCGCGACCGGCCCCACGCAGGCTCACTCGATGAACATCGGATCCGTCCGCCTGCACGAACGCCACGTCACCCATGACCCGGTCGAGGCCGCTGAGATCGCTGCGATCATCGCTGACGTCGACGAGGCACTCGACGCATCCCCGATCGCCCTCGCCGAGGTGGCGACCGTGCTGGCCGTTGCGGGGACGAACACGACGGTCGCGGCCGGCGTACTCGGACTCGACGTCTATGACCGCGACCGCATCCACGCCCAGGAGCTGGCCGTCGCCGATGTCCAACGTCTCGTCGGCTCCCTGCTCGCGATGACCGTCGCCGAGCGTCGTGCGCTGGGGTGGATGCATCCCGGCCGCGCCGACGTCGTCGACGCCGGCGCCCTCATCGTCTCCCGCATCCTCGACCGTCTGAGCGTGCCTGCGATCACCGTCGCCGAGACCGACATCCTCGACGGCATCGCGTGGAGCATGTTCTGACCCATGCACTGACCGCATGCGGGGGCTGGGATGATGGCCAGCGTGAGCACTGATCTGTACGCCGTCACCGTGCTGGGCCAGGATCGGCCGGGCATCATCGCCGAGACCACGGCGGGACTGGCGGGGCTGGGGCTCAACATCGAGGACTCGACGATGACCCTGCTGCGGGGGCATTTCGCGATGATGCTGTTGTGCCGCGGCGCCGTCGACGGTGCCGCCATCGAGGCCGCCGTGGCGCCCCTGGCAGCCGGTGGCGATCTCGACGTCTCCGTGCGTCCGGTGGCCGACGGTGCGAGCCAGGGCGATCGCGGTACGCCGTGGGTGCTGACCGTGCACGGCGGTGACCGCGCAGGCATCGTGTCGGCGGTGATCTCCGAGGTCGCAGCGGTCGGCGGCAACATCACCGACCTGACCACGCGTCTCGCCGGAGAGCTCTACCTGCTCGTTGCCGAGCTCGATCTGCCGTTCGGTGCTGACGCGAAGGCCGTGGAGGCGGCGATCCGGGGAGCCGCCGAGCAGGTGGGCGTCACGGCGACCCTGCGCCCCGCGGACACCGACGAGCTGTGAGCGCGCCGGTGATGCAGGCCGGCTCCGGGCGTGTGGCGGCATGGACCGAGGGAGAGCTCGGCGTCGCCGGGCGGGTCCTGGACGTCGTCCGAGCGCCCGCCGGGGTGCTGTCCGCACGTGGTGCTGACGTCGATCCGACCGCCCCCGACATGGTGCAACTCGCGGCCGACCTCGTCGCGACCATGCGGGTGAGCCCGGGCTGCGTGGGGCTTGCCGCGAATCAGGTCGGGGTGGGTGTGCGGATGTTCTGCGTCGACGTCGTCGAGCATCCCAAGACCCGCACCCATCACGGCACCTTCGTGCTCTGCAACGCCGAGGTCACCGGGTCCAGCCGCAAAGAGAAGGCTCGTGAGGGCTGCATGAGCGTCCCCGACTTCACCGGCGACGTGAAGCGCGCGTCGCGACTCACGGTCCGCGGTCAGATCCCCGGAACGGGGGAGACGGTCGAGTTCAGCACCGACGCCTTCGAGGCGCGTGCCTTGCAGCACGAGATCGACCACACCGACGGCTTCCTGTTCCTCGATCGGGTTGCGGGCGCCCACGCGATCTACGCTCGTCAGACCTATCTGTAGTCGGACGGCAGCAACCGGCCCCCGTATCCCAACTGGCAGAGGAAGCCGACTTAAACTCGGCACAGTCTGGGTTCGAATCCCAGCGGGGGCACCCGATCGTTGACCTGCGGGGTTGACTTCAGGTCCACCTGAACCGTCAGCATGGTCGGCATGCACCATCGCCACCACGACGATCATCACGGCTCGACGCCCACGCTCGAGGACCTCCGCAGCGCACTCACCGCCTCCGTCTGGGACGAGCGGTACGCCGGCAGCAACCGGGTATGGAGCGGCCGACCCAACCAGCGGTTGGTCGAGCAGGTCGCCGACCTCAGGCCAGGGACGGCGCTCGACGTCGCATGCGGCGAGGGCGGCGATGCGATCTGGCTGGCGCAGCAGGGCTGGAAGGTCACCGCGGTGGACGTCTCCGAGATCGCCCTGGCGAAGGTCGCTGAGCACGCGGAGCAGGCGGGTGTCGGTGATCGGGTCCGGATCGGGCTCTACGACGCGCTCGCCGATCCTCGCCCGGCAGGCCGACGCACCTTCGACCTGGTCACCGTGAGCTTCCTGCACGTGCCGGTCGAGGACTTTCCCGACATCTATCGGGGGATTGCCGACGCCGTCGCACAGGGCGGCCGACTGCTGGTCACCGCCCACCATCCGCACGACGTCGTCAGCGGCGCCCGCCACGACCACGGGCCGGGGCTGCTGTTCGAACCCGAGCGGGTGCTCACGACTCTCGGCATCGATGAGCCCGACAGCAGGTGGGAGGTCGAGGTCGCCGACACCCCGACCCGGGTGCAGGAGACGGCCGACGGCCCGCTCGAGGTTCGCGACACCGTGGTCCGGTTGCGCCGACGCTGACGAGGTCGGCGTGCGACACGAGAGCGGAACACGCCGGATTCGGGAACCTTTGGCAACGTCCGCGCGTTTCCTCAGCATCGAGCCACCTAGACTGTAGGTGGAGGACCGCCAAAGTGGTGGTCCGCAGACTCGCAAGCCTGCGGAGGAAACCATGCAGAGCAACAACCCGGTGTTCCGGCGCTCGGAGGAGTTCAACCGGAGTGGCGGCGGCTATCAGCAGTTCGGCCCGCCCCAGACCAGTGGCTAC
>JASLDK010000228.1 GCA_030145945.1 Nocardioides sp. | reverse complement strand
CAGTGCGGAGATGCCGCCGACGGCGAGGAGGGCGATCCGATAGTCATCGGAACGGTCCCGCTCCGTCCACGCGCCCGTGCGGTGCCCGGCCCGGGCCGCCTTGAGCATGGCCTTCTCCTGGGCGGGAGTCGTGCCCGCGGGAACGGTGATGAGCCCTCCTGAGGCGGTGTCCGCGTGGAGTCCGTGTGCCTTCGCGGTCTCCTCGCTCATGAACACCGTCGGCAACGAGGTGTAGGTCTGCTTGCGCGCGACCTCGAAGGCAGGGAGGGTCAGCGGCTCGTCGCCGTCCACCGTCGTGCCGTCCGCCTGCACCTCGACGTCATCGCGGTAGCCGGTGATCATGCCCGCACCGTCGATCAGGTCCGGTGCGGCGACGAGCACCTTGCCGGCAGCCAGCTCCGCAGACTCGGCCTCGGTCAGCTTGCGGCCCACGACCAGACGGATGAGGGCAGGATCGGCCAGCACGGCTTGGCTGTCCCCGCCCTGATAGATGCAGTCGAACTCGCATCCGGTGAAGCCGCTGCTGCCGAAGGAGACGTACGCCAGCTCGGGGGCGTCGGGTTCGGATTCGGTTGCCGGTCGCGGATACCCCAGCATCCGCCGGGGCACCTCCACCGCTTCCGGGACGACCTCCTGGATCCGGGCCACTGCGTCGGCGATCGCCTCCGCGTTCTCAGCGGGGTTGGTCGCATAGCTGCTGTAGAGCTGCAGGGTGTGCGGCGGCAACTGTGGCGCCCAGCGGGCCTCGTCACCTCGAGCAGCACCCGAGATGGCGAAGGCGGCGACGACCGATCCCGCTACGGCGAGCATGATCGCGCTCGCCGCCGGACCGGTGCGGTGCCGGTGCCGATCCGCGTCCCGCACCGCCAGGCGTCCGGCGAGCGGCAGCCGCGCGCCGAGTCGGCTCAACGTCGCGATGGCGAGCGGCATCGCGAGGACGAGTCCGGCGATCGCCAGGACCGCCCCGAGCAGGATGAGGGCGATCGGCAGGGTCGGCGTCGGCGGTGACATCGAGATGCCCGTCTGTCTCGCGGTGGCCAGGACCTCGCCGTACACCTTGAACCTCTCCGCCATCTGGGCGCTGCCGATCAGGCCGAGCACCACGCCGGCAGCGATGCCGATGCCGCCGATCACAGAGGTACGCCGAGACCGCTCGCGACTGACCCGGAACCGGCCCGACAGTGCGTCGAGGGGTTGGCGTCGGGAGGCGCCGATCGCAGGAACGACGGCCGCCAGCACGCCGGACAGGATGCCGACGACGACCGCGATCAGGATCTCGGGACCGAACCTGAAGACCGGGAAGACGCCGCCGTCCATCCACTCCCACACCGGCCAGCCCAGCCGGGCGACCGCGAAGCCGAGGATGACACCGCCCACCGTTCCCACCACTCCGAGGGCAGCACCCTGCATCAGCAGGACGGCGCGCAGCTGCCGCGGTGAGGCTCCTCCAGCACTGAGCAGGCCCATGTCGCGGACCTGCTTGCGGGCCCCGACCGCGAAGGCGGCTCCGGCCAGCAGGATCACCTCGAGCAGGCCGAGTCCGACGATGAGGGTGGTGAGGGCAGCACTGCGGAGTTCGTAGAGCGTGGTGCCGTCACTCCAGGCGTCGTCGGGCTTGTAGCGATCGGGGTGCAGATAGGTGTCGCGCGGATAGAGAGCGACACCGTGCTCAGCCAATTGGTGAGCCAGTCCGATTCCGCTGACGCCAGGCGGGAGGTCGACGAGGTACTGGCGGTTGAAGCCGCCGGCTTTGGCCTGGTCCTCCGTCAGCGCCTTCACCGGGACGAGGGTCTGTCCGGGTTGCGCATAGACACCGTCACAGCGGAAGCAGCGCTGCTCACGGACGATGCCGCTCACCGGGAGCTTCGTGGCCGTCAGGTCGTCGGTCATGGTGTCGCCCGCAGAGAGATGGAGCTTGTCGGCGAGGGCTTGGCTGACCGCCACCTCGCCTGCGCGGGGATAGCGACCGGACCGCAACTGCATCAGCTCGGGCCGAAGAGCCGAGGGCAGGGCTGTCTGCTGGAGGTAGGCGTCCGCATAGCGAGAGCCGTTGCGCAGGAGCAGGTTCGTTCCTTCGCCACCGTCCGTCGAGGCCTCGAGCTTGGTGCCCGGGGGCAGCAGGCTCTCGACGTCGACGGTGCGAGGGTCCCGTTGCTGCTGTGGCGAATCTCCGTCGTAGGGCCCGCCCCACCACTCGGAGGTCAGCTCGAAGTGATTGAAGCGCTCCGCGTTCGTCACCACGAGCTTGGCGTCGGCGTCACCCAGCGTCTCCCAGGCCCGAGCGGCTGGCGAGTCGGTGGACCGGTAGAGCACGTCGGTGAAGGTCGCGACCGCGACGGGCAGTCCGATCAGCATCGCGATCAGGATCGATCGGGCCAGGTTGCGGCGGATCGAGCGCCGCGCCATCCGCTGCGCGGGTTTCCACACGCTCATGTCAGTGCACCCAGATCCAGGACGGCTGCCGCGTCGACTGCGGTCTCGTCCACGATCGCACCGTCGCTGATGAAGACGACCCGGTCGGCCCACGCCGAGTGGCGCGGCTCGTGGGTGACGAGCAGGCAGGCGGCGCCGGCGTCGCAGCGGGCGCGGAGCAGCTTCATCACACCTTCGCCGGTCTCGCTGTCGAGGGCGCCGGTCGGCTCGTCGGCGAGGACGAGACGGCGCGGGCCGATGAGGGCGCGGGCGATGGCGACGCGCTGCTGCTGGCCGCCGGACATCTCGTCGGGGAACCGGTCGGCGACCTCGCGCAGGCCGATCTCCTCGAGAGCAGCGAGCGCTTCGGTGCGGGCCTCGGCGGTCGCGACACCGTCGAGCTCCCGGGGTAGCGCGATGTTCTCGGCGGCGGTCAGCGAGGGCACCAGGTTGAGGTCCTGGAAGACGTAGCCCACCGAACGGCGACGCAGCTGCGCGAGCGCCTTGCGGGTCATGCCGGCCAGCGACTGCCCCTCGATGAGTACGTCGCCACTACTGGGGGCATCGAGCCCACCGGCGAGGTGGAGCAGGGTGCTCTTCCCGGAGCCGGAGGCGCCGCGGACGGCGACTAGCTCGCCCGGCGCCACCGACAGGGTGGCTCCGTGCAGGGCGGTCACGAGGGTCTCGTCGACGCCGTACACCCGACCGGCGTTGCGGAGCTCGAGGACGGGGTTTGTGGTCACCGCGGTCATCGCACGGCCTCCTTCTGGGCAGCGTTGGTCTGGGCGGTGTTGTTCTGGGGAGTTTTCGTCTTGCGGAGTCGGGCCTCACAGCGGTCGAGCCAGCTCACCTCGGCCTCGGCGGCGAAGACCATCGAGTCGATGACCATCGCGCGGGCAAGGTCCTCGTCCGGCACGGATGCCTTGAGCCGGGTGAGGGACTGCAAGGAGCTCATCGCCTGACGACGTTGGGCCTGGACGACCTCGCCGACGTCGACACCCGGCGTACTCACGGCCATCGCCATCTTGATCGCGAGCTCGTCACGAGGCCTCGCCTCGGGGACGATCGGCGAGCGGAACCAGTCGGCGAGCTCGTCCTTGCCGTCGGCGGTGATCGCATAGATCGTGCGCCCGTCGTCGTCGGGCTCGGACGCCGACTCGATCTGGCCGCCCTTCTCCAGACGCTGCAGCGTCGTGTAGACCTGCCCGATGTTGAGCGGCCAGGTCGATCCGGTGGCGGCCTCGAACTCGGCTTTCAGCTGATAGCCGTACTTCGGGCCGGGCGCCAGGAGCGCCAGGAGGCCGTGTTTGATGGACATAGATACGGAGTATGCATACTGCGTATCTATGTGTCCAGCGCCACGCCGAATGTCTGTGCCGGATGACAGGATCCGTCCATGGACTGGATCGACCTGCTGGAGCAGACCATGGGCCGCTTCGCCGACGTGTTGGCGACTGGCGATCTTGCGGCCGACGTGCCCACCTGCCCCGGTTGGACGCTGGCCGACCTCGGCGAGCACACCCGCTGGGTGCATGCGTGGGCCGCCCACGCCATCACCACGGGTACGCCGGACGGCGACTCCCCCGCGCCCGGCCTCGACCGCGAGTCGCTGGTGGGCGGCTACCGGGAGGCGGCAGCGCTGCTGGTCGGCGTACTGCGTCGCACGGCGCCGGACGCCGAGGCGTGGACGTTCGGGCCGGAGCGGAAGGCGTCCTTCTGGCGGCGCCGGCAGACCCACGAGGTCACCATGCATCTGTACGACGCCCTCGCCTCGCAGTCGCGAACAGCGCAGTGGCCGGTGGGACCGGACCTGGGCTGGGACGGGGTCGAGGAGGTGGCGACGGTGTTCTACCGCCGCCAGATCAAGTTGGGTCGGACCGAGCCGCTGGTGGCACCCGTTCGGTTGCGGGCGACGGACATCGACCGATCCCTCGTCCTCGAACCCGACGCCGTCGGCGACGAGGTCGAGATCGCCGCACCTGCGGCGGATCTGCTGCTGATGCTCTGGGGGCGGCTCCCGGTGACTGGGTCTGCCGCGGAGGTGCTGGCACAGGCGAAGGTCACTCCCTGACGATCGCCAGCGCCGTCAGTCAGCGACGAAGCGGGCGTCGACCTCGGCGGACACCTCGATGTCCTCCGGGACCAGCTCGAGCTCGACCGCGCCACCTGCGTCCTTGGCCATCGCCATCCGCTGGAACGCCGCAGGTGCGCCGTTCTGGGGCACGATGCCCTGGCTGAGCATGCCGGCATCGGCCACCGCCACGGGCCGGACGGGACCGAGACCGAGCGCCTCGGCGTACTCCTGCGCACGTCGGGCGGCGTCCTGGACGGCCCTGGCGCGGACCGTCTTCTCGAGCTCGATCCGGTTCGCCTCCGTGAGCGCCCACACGACGCCGTCGAGTCGGAAGCCCTCGAGGTTCCCGACGAGGGCGCCGATCCAGGTGGTGAGGCGAGCGAAGTCGCGGAACTTCACCTGCAGGCCGACGCTCGCGTGGTGGACCAACGGCAACTGCTTGCCGTCCTGGTTCCACGGACGCTCCGCCCAGGTGCGGACGTGCTGCGTCGCCCACCAGGTGACCGGCCCCTCCGCAGGATCGTGGAGCTCGGTGACGGACGCCTTCACCGCGTCGAGGTCGCGGACCACCCGTTCGTAGACGGGTTGCGGTGCCGGCCCGGAGAAGGACAACGTCACCTGCGCGGTGCCGCGCTCGGGCGCCTGGAAGACGGTGTGCGAACCGCGCACGGTGAACTCGGTGGCCATGGCATTCACCCTAACGGCGCCTGCCTCAGCCCGATCAGGCTCGACGCGTCTCGAGGACGCGGAAGCCCTTCGCGCTCGCGATCCGCTCGGTCGGGAACCCCTGCTCCCCCAGCCACCGTTGGAGAGAGTCGGCGCCGAGGTTCTTGCCGACCACCATCACCGCGCGTCCTTCCGGAGCCAGGCGCGACAGTCAGGTCAGCAGCAGGTCGTGCAGGGCGGCCTTGCCGATCCGGATCGGCGGGTTCGACCAGATCTCGTCGTACGTCGCATCGGGGTCGACCTGGTCGGGAGCCAGCGCCGAACAGCGACCGGTGACCCCCAAGGATGCGGCGTTCTCGTTGGCGAGCAGGACCGCGCGCTGGTTGACGTCGACCGCAGTGACGACGGCCCCCGGGACTGCAACGGCACAGGCGAGGCCGATGACGCCGTACCCGCAACCCAGGTCGAGGATCCGCCCTCCCGCGGGCGGCTCGGTCTCGCGGAAGAGGACCGACGTACCGATGTCGACGCGCCCCTGGGCGAAGACACCGGAGCCGCTGACCAGGTCGAACCGGTGACCCCAGACGTCGGCATGGACGACCGTTCGCTGGAACGCGACGGACGGGTCGGCGGAGAAGTAGTGCTCGTCGTTCTCGCTCATCCCTCGGGTCCTTCCTCGGCTGCGTCGGTCGGGATGGGCGCCCGGCGTGCGGAGGTCTGCTCGACCCGCGCCGCCAATGCGGCGTCGTCGGGATAGGCGACCTCCTCGAGCGTCAGCCCGTGGGCGGGTACGACGACCACGTTGGGGTCGCGACGACGACCGGTCAGGATCTCCACGGCCCACGCGGGATCCTTGCGCCCCTCGCCCACCGCGATCATGCAGCCCACGAGCGCGCGCACCATCGAGTGACAGAACGCGTCGGCGCGGACGTGACCGAGCAGCATTCCGTCGTCGGCCCGGGTCCACCCGAAGTCCAGCAGGGTGCGGACCGTGGTCGCGCCCTCGCGGTGCTTGCAGAAGGCGGCGAAGTCGTGGAGGCCGACCAACGACTGTGCGGCCTCGTCCATGGCGGCCACGTCGAGAGGCCGCGGCCAGGCAAGGACGTGGTTGCGGGTCAACGGATCCACGAGGTCGGGACTGTCGACGATCCGGTAGGCGTAGCGCCGCCACAGCGCGGCGAAACGCGCGTCGAATCCCTCGGCGGCAGGGACGATCCGGCGTACCCGGACGTCGCGAGCCAGCACGCCGTTGAGGCGGCGCGTGAGGATCTCGGGGCGAGCGACCATGCGGGAAGCGGTGTCCTCACCGTGCTCGACATCGGCGGGTACGTCGACATGCACCACCTGGCCCCGGGCGTGGACACCCGAGTCCGTGCGCCCCGCGCAGGTCACCTGCAGTGCTCCGTCCGGCATCCGCAGCACCGTCGTCAGCGCAGCCGTCAGCTCGGCCTGGACCGTCCGCAGCGCCGGTTGCGCCGCCCAACCGCGGAAGTCCGTGCCGTCATAGGCGAGATCGATCCGCAGCCGCACCCGTACACGGTAGAGGGCAACGTGTCGGGGCCATGAAATAGGCTCACGCCCGTGGCCCTGGAGACGTCGTTGGAGAAGCCGGCACCCGTCCGCGCGATCGCCAACGCGCTCGCCGGGTGGATCGACCGACTCGGCGCGATCTGGGTCGAGGGCCAGGTCACCCAGGTCAGCCGGCGTCCCGGACTCGCCACCGTCTTCATGACACTGCGCGACTCGGTCGCCGACATCTCGGTCCCCGTCACCTGCTCCCGCGTCATGTTCGACAGCCTGCCCACGCCGGTGACCGAGGGCGCGAGTGTCGTCATCCACGCCAAGCCGTCCTACTACGCCAACCGCGGCAGTCTGTCCCTCAACGCCCGCGAGATCCGGATGGTCGGCCTCGGCGAACTGCTGGCCCGACTCGAACGACGCCGCCAACTGCTGGCGGCCGAGGTGCTGTTCAGCGCCGAACGCAAACGCCGGCTGCCCGTCGTACCTCATCGGGTCGGGTTGGTCACCGCCCCCAACTCGGCGGCAGAACGCGACGTCCTCGACAACGCCGCCCGACGTTGGCCGGCCGTCACCTTCACGACTGCGTACGCCACCATGCAGGGCCAACGCTCGGCCGAGGAGGTGATCGAGGCCATACGTCGCCTCGACGCCGACGCCGC
>JASLDK010000219.1 GCA_030145945.1 Nocardioides sp. | reverse complement strand
TTCGTGGCGTGGGGGCACGAATCGGGTGCCAGGTTCTGCCGGGTCGCGCTACTGCTCGGCTCCCTCGGCGTCGTCGTCGGTGCCCGCATCCGGGCCGTCGGCGAGGACGCCGTAGAGGCTGCGTCGGGCTTGAACGAGTACGTCGACCGCGGCGCGGCGCTGCGCGTCGGAGCCGGACGTCACGATCTGCCAGACCGCGGACATGACCTGGCCGATCTCGGCCTTGAGGTCGGCCTGTCCCTGAGCGGACGCGTCGCCGGGGGCGGCGGCGCGGTCGGCAGCCCGGTCGAAGGGCACCCACACGGCAGCGAGCTCGTCGGAGTGCTCCTCGCACCACGCCGCGCCCTTGGCGCTCAGCCGCATCGCGCGACCGGCACGAGCCTCGTCGACCTCGACGAGCTCCTCGTCCTGGAGTTGCTGGACGGTCGGGTAGACCGAGCCGGGGCTCGGCTTCCACACCCCGCCGCTGCGCTCAGTGATCGCCTGGATCACCTGGTAGCCGTTCGGCGACTCCTCACGCTGGTTGGCGGTGCGGAGCACGTCGAGGATGGCGGAGCGTACGTCGCCGCGCCGGACCCGCGGACCGCGCCCGGGCTCCGGCCGGCCCTGGCCGAAGAGTCCGACCAGCCACGGCGGCGGCCCGGCGTGACCGCCCGGGCCACCGTGCCCGTGCCGTCCACGGCCGCCATCACCCCATCCTCCCCACGGCCCCCACGGGCCGGGGCCGAAGTCGCCGCGCTGGCGGCGCTGGAACCCGGCGGGCTCGGGGCGGGAGAAGGGGTCGCGGTCGTCGTACCTGTCATTCATGTCTCGGAAGTGGTGGCGTCCCATGGTGGGACCTCCTCGCTGTGCTGGGGGCCTTGTGAGCCCCGGTGTTCGGTTCGGGATATCGCGGAACAGTTCGTGTTCCTATCGCGATATATCGCAACCGTACGCCGAGTTCGGGCGGCGCGCAAGCGTGTAACACGCTGTCCACCTGACTACTCGGCGGTTGACGGCACTGAAATCGTCGAAATCGGCCGATTCACTGCCGTGGACAGCGTGTTACACGAGCGCCCCCGCCGACGGACCCGCCGTCAGCGCGCCAGCCAAGCGGCGTACGCGTCGAACGACGACGGGCGACCGAGGAAGTCTGCGACCAGATCAGCGGCGTCGGCGTTGCCACCGGCGGCGAGCACGCGATCGCGATAGCGGGCGGCGGTGGACGGCTCGAACAGGTCGTCCTCATCGAAGGCGCTGAACATGTCCTTCGCGATCACCAGCGACCACATGTAGGTGTAGTAGCCGGAGCTGTAGCCGCCGAGGTGCCCGAAGCTGGCGAACATGTGGGTGCCGGGCAGATAGGGCAGGGCGGCGTACGACGCCTGCAACTCGATCATCCGACTCGTCAGGTCGGGCACCTGCTCGCCACGGTCGGCGCGGGCGCGGTCGGCGTGGAACCAGTAGGACATCGCCGCATAGAACATCTGGGTCCGGGCGTCGATGCCCTTGCCGTAGTCGTCGGCGGCGCGCATCGCGGCGACCAGTTCAGCGGGAATGGGCGAGCCCGTGGCGTCGGTGGCGAAGGTGCGCAGCACGTCGGCGTGCCAGGCCCACTCCTCGAGCATCTGGCTCGGCGCCTCGACGAAGTCCCACTCGGTGGCGACGCCGGCGAAGCGGTACCAGTCGCCGTGGCCGCCGAGCACGTGGTGCAGCAGGTGGCCGAACTCGTGGAAGAGCGTGACGACGTGGTCGTGCTCCATCAGGCCACGGGAGAAGTTGCAGACCAGCACGCCCTCGGGCGCCTGCTCGCCGGAGACCCCGTCGGTGAGGGTGAACTGCGCGGCGTGCTTGTACTTCCCGTCGCGGGGGTGGAGGTCGAGATAGATCCGCCCGATCCGCTCGCCGTCACCCGATCCGGCGGCACCCAGCCGGAAGACGTCGTACGCCGTCACCTCGTCGTGCCACACGGGGACGTCGATCGCCTCGTAGCGCAGCCCGAACAGCCTTCCGGTCACCTCGAGCAGGCCTTCGCGGACCTTGGCGAAGTCGAAATAGGTGCGCACCCGCTGCGCGTCGACGTCGTACTCCTCGGCCCGGACGAGCTCGGAGTAGTGGCTGTAGTCGAAGCCCGGGACCTCAGTGGCCTCGGGGAAATCACGCTGATAGCGGGTCAGGAGGTGCGCGAGGTCGCGGCGCATCGGCTCGTCCGCAGCGGCGCTGATCCGGTCGATGAACTCGGGGATGGCGGGCCCGGAGCCGATCATCTTGACGTCGGCGTCGTACGACGGCCAGTCGGCGTACCCGACCAGGGTGGCGAGCTCGTGGCGCAACGTGAACAGCTCGACGAGAAGCGGCTGCGTGGTGGGGAATCCCCGCTCCAGGAAGGCGATCGTCATCGCGCGGCGCACGTCCTGGGAGCGGGCGAACATCCGGACCGGGACCGCGTCGGGATAGTCGGTGGTGACGGTGACCAGTCCGTCCTCGTCGGCGGGATGGGCCGCCAGCCAGTCCTCCGGCAACCCGGCGAGCTCGTCGGGGGTGACCCGGATGGTGCGGACGTCGTCACGGATCACTCGGCTGAACTCCTGGTCGAGCTCGGTCATCCGGTCCCGGATCGCGGTGATCCGCTCGCGGGTCGCGTCGTCCTTGTCGACGCCGGAGCGACGGAAGTCGTCACGCACCTTGGCCAGCAAACGCAGGGCGAGGGGATCGTGGGCGACCGCCGCTTCGTCGATGCCGGCGAACACGTCGTACAACTCCCGGTCCAGACCCCACGCCGTGGCGATCCGCTGCGCCTCCTGCTCGGCCGCATCACCGAGATCGCGGACCTCCTCGGACGGGTGCACGTTGCCGAACAGCGAGCCGGCCGCCGCTGCATTGCCGAGGTGGCCGGACGCCCGGTCCCACTGCTTCAACACAGCGATCGGGTCGCTCGGCGGGTCAGCGCGCAACGCATCGACCAGGGCGGTCGCCTCCGCCAACTCAGCCTCCGTGCGGGATCCGAACCAGGCGGGCCAGGCGTCGGCGGTGGTCGGCAGGGCGAGCGGCTCGAGGGTCATGCGGTCAGCCTACGAGTCACCCGAGCAGCGTGCTGTGGCCTGTTGTGGCGTGCTGTGGAGCGGCGTACCGACCTGTGTCGATCTCGGGGACTTCGTGCGGCTCGCGTGTGGACCTGCTGTGGATCGCCGCCGAGCAGAGTTCATGTCATCACCAACAGCCGCCGCTCACTCGGAGCGCGACGCCACCAGGAGAACCCACACCATGCGCTTGTCCAGCAAGATCCTCGTCCCGCTCGCCACGCTCTCCGCCGCCGGCGCCATCGCCGTGGGCTCGGGGGCGACCTTCACCTCGACGTCGGGCAACACCATCAGCGCGGTCACCTCCGGCACCCTGGCGCAGGCCAACTCCAAGGACGGCGGCGCGATCTTCGACCTCACGAACCTCAAGCCGGGCGACACCCTCAACGGCACCCTTTCGCTGACCAACACCGGCAGCCTGCCGGCCGCCTTCAGCCTGACCGAGACCACCTCGACCAACGGCTTCGTCGGCGACGACCTGAGCCTGGCCATCACCAACGCCACCACCGGTTCGACCGTCTACAGCGGCACCTTCGGGGGTCTGGTCGACGGCGCCAAGACCGACCTCGGCACCATCCAGCCGGGCGTCGTCAACACCTTCCGGTTCACGGTCAAGCTCGCCACCAACGCGGCCAACGCCAACCAGGGCAAGGCCGCCTCCGCTGCCTACCAGTGGGACTCGGTCCAGCTCAGCGGCGACACCTTCAACAAGTGACCATGGCCGCCCACCGTCTTCCGTCACGACCGTCACGACCGTCAGGCCCATCGGGCCGCTCCGGCGTGACGCGTCGTCTCGCACGCGCCGCCGGCACTCTCACGCTCGTCGCCGTGTCGCTCGGGGCACTCGCCTTCGTGCTGCCCTCCAGCCTTGGCTTCCAGCGCTACGTCATCACCGGCGGCTCGATGACCGGGACGTACGACAAGGGTTCGATCGTCTTCGAGCGTGAGGTTCCCGCGCACGAACTGACGGTGGGCGACGTGATCACCTATCAACCGCCGGCCGCCTCGGGCGTGACGACTCTCGTCACGCACCGGGTCATCCGGATCACGCACGACGACAAGGGGAACCAGGTCCTGCGGACCCAGGGCGACGCCAACCCGGATCCCGATCCGTGGCGGTTCTCGCTCACCTCCGAGCAGCAACCGGTGGTCGCCTTCTCGGTCCCGTACGCCGGCTACGCGCTCATCGCGCTGGCGGACCGTGAGACGCGGATGCTCGTCATCGGCGTACCTGCGGGACTGATCGCACTCCTCAGCCTCGGCCAACTCGTCGTGGCACTTCGTTCTCGCGAGGACTCGGCGCTGGGGGGTCGAGTCCGAACGGCCTGAGCCTGGACACCTCAGGTTGCTCGTGTGGGGAGACTGCCGGGCTCGCGTCAGTGGGGACGTGAGCCCGGCGCTCCGCATTTCCGGACCTTCGGAGTTCTCGGAATCACCCGATTTGTGGAGATCGCGTGGTTCCGGCGTGGATGTCCCGTGGTGTCGGCCTCCCTAGCGTTGGGACCGACAACCCGATCCACCGTCCTGCCGCCCATGCGGCCTCATTCCTGCCTCACTCCCAGCTCGCCACGAAGGACGCCTCGATGCGACACCCCGCCCTGCGCCTGGCCCTCCTCGGCCTGCTCGGCGTCTGGCTGCTCCTGGCCTCCACGACCTTCTCCGACGCGACCTATGTCCGCTCCACCAGCAACACGGCCAACGTCCAGGCAGCCGCGGACTGGACGCCCCCGGCGATCACTCTGGCCCAGCCGGCGACGCCGGCGCAGGGGACCGTCACGCTGACCGCGACGGCCACGGACGCCGAGTCCGGCATCGCCTCCGTGGCCTTCCAGTTCCTCGCGCCCGGCGCGTCCAGTTGGACCACCGTGTGCACGGCCACCACTGCGCCGTACACCTGCGCCTGGAACACCCGTCTCGGCGCCGACGGCATCCACGACCTGCGCGCCCGCGCGACCAACGGTGCCGGCTACACGACGATGTCGGACACGGTGAGCACCACCGTCGCCAACAACGTCCTTGTCGTGCTCGGCGACCCGGGCGACGTCGTGCGCGGCACCGTGCCGCTGAAGGCGACCGTCTACAACGGTGGTCTCCTGCCGTGGATGGTGACGATCCAGTACACGACCAACGGCGGCACCAACTGGAAGCCGGTGTGCAGCGGACTGAGCGCGCCGTTCTCCTGCAACTGGTCGACGACCTCGTTCACCAACGAGTCCTTCGACCTGCGCGCCGTCGCCACGGCCGGCCTGACCACCAGCACCTCCGCGATCGTCAGCGACGTCCTCGTCGACAACCTCGCCCCGGCCGTCACGATGGTCGACCCCGGCACCCCGCTCAGCGGTACGACGTCCTTCGCCGCCACCGCGAGCGACGCGGGCTCCGGCATCCAACAGGTCGTCCTGCAGTACGCCGCAGCAGGCGGCGGGTTCCAGAGCCTCTGCACGCTGACGGTCGACCCCTACTCCTGCCGCTACGCCACCACCACGCTGCCCGACGGGACGTACTCCTTCCGCGCGGTCGCGACCGACGTCGCCGGCAACACCGCCACCTCCACGACGATCACCGGACGCGTCATCGACAACACCGTCTCGTCGATCTCACTCGACGACCCGGGCGCCTTCCTGTCCGGCAGGTCGACGATCACCGCGCAGGCCAACTCCAGCGCCGGCATCGGCTCCGTCCGGATCCAGTACGCCGCCAGCGGCGCCACGTCCTGGACCGACCTGTGCACCGCGACCACCGCGCCGTACTCCTGCACCTGGGACACGACGACGGTCGCCAACGGGTCCTACGACCTGCGGGCGATCCTGACCGACGGTCGAGGAGCGACCTCCACCTCGGCGGTCGTCAGCGGCCGCAAGGTCGACAACAGCCTGCTGCGTGCGATCGACGTGCAGACCAGCAACGGCGACGGGACCGCTGGACGCGTGGACGCCGGCGACACGCTCACCCTGACCTACAGCGAGGTCGTGGCGCCCGGCAGCATCACCGCGGGCTGGACCGGAAGCGCCCTGCCCGTGACCCTGCGGCTGCGCGACGGCAACCTGCTCGGCGGCACCAGCAAGACCGACGGGATCGACATCCTGCGCAACGGTGCCGCGGTGCAGCTCGGCTCGATCGGCTTGCGGGAGGACTACATCAAGGGCCGCAAGACCGCGCAGTTCAACGCCACGATGGCGACGAGCACCGTCACCGTCGACGGGATCAACCGCACGGTGGTGACCATCACCGTCGGCTCGTTGGCCAGCGGCAACGGTCTGCGGACCGTCACGACGCCGTCGACGATGGTGTGGACGCCTTCCATCGCCGCCCTGTCGAGCACCGGGGGCGCGTGCGCCGCGACACCTGCCGTCGAGTCCGGACCCGCGGACCGGGAGTTCTGATGAGTACGCCGACCAGCGGGTCATGGACCGCCGCCGCCGTGACCGCCGCGCTCGGGATCTGCCAGGCCGGGTGGGCGATCAGCGGCGACCACACCTCGCTGAGCAGCGCCCTGGTCCTGGCGCCGTTGAGCCTGCTCGCAGCCGCCGGACTCGCGCGGGTCAACTGTCTCGAGGCCCGGCTCGCCGTCGTCCTCGTCGTCGCTGCGCCGCTCCTGATGACCGCCCTCGCGCTCACGGTCGGCCTGCCGGGGCAGCCTCGGCACGTCGTCGACCTCACGTCGCTGGTCGCGCTGACCGCGCCGATCGTCGTGCTGGTCGCGATCGACGTCGACCGCCGCCTCCGCGCCAGGCTGGCGAGCGCCGCGCACGACACCGACGTCGAAGCCACGATCCGCGGATGGGCGCCGTAGTGAGCGGCTGCGCAGGGGTGGGGTCGCACAACAGGCGGGCATCCGCGAATCGTGGCTATGCTCGGTGAGGTGCCCGTGCGCCTGCTGATCGTCGAGGACGACGACGCCATCGCCGCCCCGCTGATGCGCGCGATCCAACGCGAGGGGTACGACGTCGAGCGGGTCGCCGCCGGCCAGCCGGCGATCGACGCCGTCGCCGCCGGAGGGATCGACCTGCTGCTGCTCGACCTCGGCCTCCCGGACATGGACGGCCTCGACGTGTGCCGCCGGGTTCGTGCCGACGGCTTCGAGGGCGGCATCGTCATCCTCACTGCCCGCGCCGGCGAGCTGGACCGCGTGGTGGGCCTCGACGTGGGCGCCGACGACTATCTCGCGAAGCCGTTCAGTCTTTCCGAGCTCCTGGCCCGCGTTCGTGCCCTGCTGCGGCGATCGCAACGTCCGGCGGTGGCGGCGTCCGCGGACCAGCCCGTCGACGTACCCGATCCGGTGGGGGCGACCGTTGCTCCCCCGACGACCGGGATCTCAGCGGCCGGGACCACGGCGACCACGGCGTTTCGGGTCGACCGCGAGGCCCGCCGGGCATGGGTGGGTGCGAGCGAGCTGGCGCTGACCGCCAAGGAGTTCGACGTCCTCGCCCTCCTCGACGAGCGGCGCGGCGCAGTCGTCACCCGCGAGGACCTGATGTCCCGCGTGTGGGACGAGAACTGGTTCGGGTCGACCAAGACCCTCGACACCACGGTCGGCCGCCTGCGTCAGAAGCTCGTCGACGGCTCGGCGCCGATCCAGCTCGACACCGTGCGCGGGGTCGGCTTCCGGTTGGAGTAGGGCCCGATGCGTGATCGGTTGGTCCTCGCATTCGTCGGTCTCACGGTCGCCGTGATCGGCCTGTACGGCGTCCCGCGGGCCTATTTCCTCGCCGACCTGGTCCGCGACCAGGCCCGCACCAGCCTGACCGGCAGCGCGGCCGTGATCGAGGACCTCGTCACCGAGCGCACGCGTGGGGGTGGCGAGGTCGATGCCGAACTGTTGCGGGGCGCCCTGTCCGCGGCCGACCGGATCGAGCTGGACCGTCCCGGGCAGAGCGCGCTCGTCGTGGGCGACAGCGCGCCCGGAGCCGGCGGCGTCACCGTCAGCCGGCGTCTGAACGACGGCGCCACCCTGCGACTCAGCATGAGCGGCGAGTCCATCGGCGCGAGCATCCGCACTGCCCTGAAGCCCCTGATCCTCCTCGGCCTGGCGCTCGCCTTCGCAGCCGCCGTGCTGGGTGCCCTGATCGCGCGCCGACTCTCCCGGCCCTTCCAGGACCTCGCGGCATTCTCACGCGAGCTCGGACACGGTCGCTTCGACATCGACGTGCCGTCGTACGCCGTGCCGGAGGCCGACGCGATCGGCGCGTCCCTGCGCGGCGCGGCAGGCCAGCTCGACGATCTGGTACGCCGGGAGCGGGAGTTCGCCGCGAACGCTTCCCACCAGCTGCGGACCCCCATCACCGCCCTGCGCCTGAGCCTCGAGGACCTGACCCTGTGGCCGGAGACCGACCCGGCCGTTGCCGAGGAGCTCGGGCACGGCCTCGATGAGCTGGACCGGCTCAGCGGCGCGATCGATGAGTTGCTCGACCTGGCTCGAGGCAGGCGGATCGAGGCGCAGCAGGTCGTCGATCTCATGGCGGTGGTGCGCGGGTGCGAGGCGCGGTGGTCGCGTCGTCTGGCTGCCGAGTCGCGCGAACTCGTGGTCGGCCAGGTCGGCCGACGCTCACGGACCCGGGTCCCGTTGGGGCCGTTGGAGCAGGTGCTCGACGTCCTCATCGACAACGCCCGCAAGCACGGTCGGGGAACGATCACCGTCGAGGTGCGCGACGCCGGCACCCATCTGGAGGTCGTCGTCGGCGACGAGGGCGCGGCGGGGCTGGGCCCCGAGGTGTTCCGCCGCGGCGTGAGCACCGGAGCTGCCGGCTCCGAGGGGATCGGTCTGGCCGTCGCAGCCGAGTTGGCCGAGGTCTGTGGTGGCCACCTCTCGCTCGATCCGGACTCCGCCGTCACTCGGTTCGTGCTGTGGCTGCCACCGCGCGACCGCGACTTCACCCCGCCAATTGACCCCGTTTCCTGAGCAGGAAGGCACGTTCGGCGGTGTTGTCGCAGACCGCCAGCGCGGCGTCGTACTGCTCCTTCGCCTCGCTGCTCCTGCCCAACCGGCGTAGCAGTTCGGCACGCGTGGCGTGCCAGGCGTGATAGCCGTCGAGGGGCAACTTTGCGACCAGGGCGAGCGCCACCTCGGGGCCGTCGAGCTCCGCGACGGCGACCGCTCGGTTGAGGGCGACGATGGGTGAGTGGTCGATGCGGACCAGCTGGTCATAGAGGGCGCAGACCTGCGCCCAGTCGGTGGACTCGGCGTGCGAAGCATCCGTGTGGACTGCGTTGATGGCGGCCATGATCTGGTAGCGGCCGGGCCGGTTGGCTGCCAGGCACTCACGCACCATCGCATGCCCCTCGGCGATCAGCGTGCGATCCCATCCGCCGCGGTCCTGCTCGTCGAGCGGCACCAGCTCGCCACCCCGCACGCGCGAGGCTCGGCGTGCCTCGGTGAGCAGCAGAAGCCCCAGAAGTCCGGTGGTCTCGAGGTCACCGGGCTGCAGAGCATGAAGGGTGCGAGCGAGCCGGATCGCCTCGCCGGTCAGCTCCTCGCGGATCGGGTCGCCGTCACCGGAGGAGAGATAGCCCTCGTTGAAGATGAGGAGCAGGACGGCGAGCACACCACCGATGCGTGCCTGCAGATCCTCCGCCTCGGGAACCCGGTAGGGGATGTTGGCGCCCTTGATCTTGGCCTTGGCGCGGGTGATCCGCTGCGCCATCGTGGTCTCCTGCACCAGGAACGCGCTCGCGATCTCGGCCACGGTGAGTCCGCCGAGCAGCCGCAGGGTCAGTGCGATCCGGGCCTCCGGCGCCAGGGCCGGATGGCAGCAGGTGAAGATCAGACGGAGTCGGTCGTCCTCGATGACGCCGGTGGGTTCATGGGGCGAGTCGTCCTGGATCATCAGTGCCGCCTGCTGTTTGGGGTCGCGAAGCTTCTCGCGGCGCAGCTTGTCGATGGCCCGGTTCGCGGCCGTCGTGGTCAGCCACGCACCGGGATTGGGAGGCACACCCGTCGTCGGGAAACTCACCGGCCACTTCTCGAGCGCGACCACCAGCGCCTCGCTGGCGGCGTCCTCGGCAATGTCGATGTCACCGAACCGCCGCACCAGTGCGGCGATCAGGCGGCCGTACTCCTCACGAAAGACCTGTTCGACAGCGGCGGAGGCGGTCACTCGACCTTCACTCCGACTGGAACGGCCGGACCTCGACCTTGCCACGGCACGCCGCGGAGCCGCCGGCGGCGTACCTCATCGCGGTCTCGCGATCGGGGACCTCGATCACCCAGAAGCCGCCGATGTGCTCCTTCGTCTCGAGATAGGGCCCGTCGGTCACCACCGGCGCCTCGGCGCCGCCCTCGCCGCTCGCGTCGATCACCGACGCGGTCCCGGCGTCCTCGAGACCACCCGCGAACACCCACACCCCGTCGGCCTGCAGTCGCTGGTTGAACTCCTCGACGGACGCGAACATCCTCGGCCATTCCTCCTCCGGCACCTTGGCGTACTCCTCGGCGTTCCCGTGCACGGACAGCAGGTATTGCGTCATGGTCTTCTCCTTGGTCGAGGTGTTCGTCCGGGGCAGTCCCGATGACCGCCTCACATCCTCTCCACGAACGGCGGGCTCGCGATACGACAGCCTGCCACGAACTTTTTTCACTGGCGGTGCGAGCATCTAGCCTTCGGGGGTGAGTCTGCGCGATCGGATCGGCGGGATGTTGGCCGACACCCGGCCGTTGCAGGACCCGCACTTCCGACGTCTGTGGTCGGCCAACATCATCACCGTCATCGGCGCCCAGCTCACGGTGGTCGCGGTCCCGGCCCAGATCTATGCCGAGACCGGGTCGTCGGCGTACGTCGGCCTCACCGGGATCTTCGGCCTCGTCCCGCTGGTCGTGTTCGGGTTGTGGGGTGGCGCGCTCGCCGACCACTTCGACCGACGCACGATGATGATGGTGACGACCTGCGGCTTGATCGGGACGGCGTCGCTGTTCTGGCTGCAGGCGGCGCTGGGCGCCAGCAACGTGTGGCTGCTGCTCGGGCTGTTCTCCGTGCAGCAGGCGTTCTTCGCGGTCAACCAACCCACCAGGTCGGCGATCCTGCCGCGGCTGCTCGACGACGAGATCCTCCCCGCGGCCAACTCGCTCAACATGACAGTGATGCAAGCCGGTGCCATCGGCGGCCCGCTCGTCGCCGGCGTCCTGATCCCGATCACCGGCTTCGCCTGGCTCTATCTGGGCGACGCGATCTCGCTGCTGGCCACCCTGTGGGCCGTCGTCCGGCTGCCACCCCTGCCGATCGAAGGCGTCGCCACCGGCACCCCCGGGCTGAGGTCGGTCATCGAGGGAATCGCCTATCTGCGCGGGCAACCCGTGCTGATGATGTCCTTCGTCGTCGACATCATCGCGATGCTCTTCGGCATGCCCCGCGCCCTCTTCCCCGAGATCGCGCACGAGAGCTTCCTCGGCCCCGACGAGGGCGGCCTCGCGTTCGCTCTCCTCTTCGCCGGCATTCCCATCGGTGCGGTTCTCGGCGGGGTGTTCTCCGGGTGGGTCTCCCGGATCACGGCGCAGGGGCGGGCAGTCGTGTGGTGCATCGTCGTGTGGGGACTGGCGATGGTCGGTTTCGGCCTCGCGGTGTTCGGCGCCGACCTCTGGCCCGGGTCGGCGCAGCTGTGGCTGGTCGTGGCGGTGCTGATGCTCGTGGTGGGCGGCGCAGCCGACATGGCCTCGGCCGCCTTCCGTACCTCCATGCTGCAGTCCGCGGCCGCCGACGAGGTCCGCGGCCGCCTCCAGGGCATCTTCATCGTCGTCGTCGCCGGAGGCCCCCGCCTCGCCGACGTCACCCACGGCGCCAGTGCGGCCCTGGTCGGTACGGCGGCCGCGGCCGCCGGCGGTGGAGTGCTGGTCGTCGTCCTGGTGGTCGTCGCGGCGCTCGTCGTACCGAGTTTCGTGCGGTATCGGGTGACGGCGTCGGCCTGAAGGTCTGAAGGTTCAGGCCTGGAGCAGACCCTTGAGGTAGGCCGCCTGACCGATGTGCTGGGTGCAGTCGTTGACCACGCTGACGAGGCGAACCCCCAAGGTGACCGGCGGATCCCAGCGCGTGTCGACGATCCGGTCGAGGTCCTCGGGGGTCACGGTCGCGATGAACGCCATGCTCCGCGCGTGGGTGGCGCGGTAGTAGTCGAGCAGGTCGCCGGCCGTCGCGCGCACCTGTCCGACCTGCTCGCTCGTCTGGCCGTACCCGATGTCACGGACGTCGAACGGCAGACCGAACCGGTCGGCGTACCCCTCCTCGATCCAGACCTGGCCCTGACCTGCGACCGCGGCGACGTGGTCGTCCTGCACCCGGGTCAGGTGCCAGACCAGCCAGCCGATGCTGTTGGCGTCGGGGCCGGGGCGATGGGCGAGGAGTTGCTCGTCGGCGCCGTCGAGGACCTGCTCGACGCCTTCGAGGACGCGGGTGAGGGAGTCGGTGAGCAGCTCGGCAGGGGTCATGGTTCGACGGTACGCCGGGCGGCGCAGGCCGGGGGTCACGGGCCAGGCGGAGTTGTAACACGCTGTCCACCTGACTGGTCGGCGGTTGCCGGCAGTCAAATGGCCGAAATCTCGGAAATCGGTGCCGTGAACCGCCGACCAGTCAGGTGGACAGCGTGTTACACCACCAGCCCCACGCGCCCCGCCCCGATCCGTCGAGCATCCACAACCTCCGTCGTGAGAGCGACCATCCACAGCCGGCACAACGACAAAGCCGCGACATCGAACATCGCGCACAGCGTCG
>JASLDK010000204.1 GCA_030145945.1 Nocardioides sp. | reverse complement strand
AGCTCCCCGACCGCGCGGACCTCGAAACCGCCGACCCTCCAGTGCTGCACGGGCGCGACCACGGTGACGCGGTCGGCCGGGGCAGGCGCGTCCTCGCGGAGCCGGGTGGCGACCGCGTCGATCGTGAAGATCGGCGCATCGGCGGCGCGCAGCAGGTCCGCCGAGTAGTGGTCGGGGTGCTCGTGGGTGATGAGCACCGCATCGACCCCCTCCACCGACTCGCGCTGGCGCCACATGCCCGGGTCGAGCGCGACCGACGTGCCGTCGTACTCGATCCGGCCGGCGGAGTGACCGAACTTGGTGAGGCGCATGGATCTCACGGTAGCCGTGAGCCCCCGTGGGTCAGCCGGTCTGGTGATGGACGTAGCACCAGCGCCAGTCCTCACCCGGCTCGACCGAGCGCATGACCGGGTGCTGGGTGTCGTGGAAATGGGCAGTCGCGTGGCGGCCCGCCGAGGAGTCGCAACAACCGACCTCACCGCAGGTCAGGCACATCCGCAGCGCCACCCACTTCGAACCGTCTGCCAGGCACTTCGCGCACTCCGGGACAGCGGGTGCGTCGAGGAGCGGGGTGGTGGCGAGGTCGTCGCAGCCGTCGTTGCGTGGGATCCGGCTGGCCGTCCGCAGCTCGGCGCGCGCCTCGTCGGCGGCGTCGAGCATGGACTCCTCGACGTCGAGCATGGCCAGCACCTCGCTGACGATCTCCGACGGAACGGCACCCGTGGAGCGGATCTCCAGCACCCGGCGGCGCTCGGCCTCGATCATCTCGCCACGCCAACGCGAATAGAGGTCGCTCGGGGACTCCTGACCCTCGGTGGTCCCGAGTCGCTCCCACGCCGCGAAGTTGCGTTGCTCGATGCGCTGCACGATCAGGGCACGGACGTCGTGCGGGTCGTCGCAGTCCGCAGCGACCTCGTTGAGGCGGTGTACGCCGGCCTTCGCCGCCTGCTGCAACAAGGTGGCCCGCGCCAAGGCGTCGTCCTGCGGATCGGGACCCGCGACCTTGAGCTTGCGGGCCAGCAGCGGCAGCGTCGTACCTTGCCCGAGAAGGGTGCCTGCCACGACCGCGAAGGCGATGACGAGCAGCACCTCGCGGTGCGGGGTGTTCTCGGGGACGGTGAAGGCGGCGGCGAGGGTGACCACGCCGCGCATCCCGGCCCAGCCGATCAGGAACGAGCTGCGCCACAGCACGGGCTCGACGCCGCGAGCCTCGACCGAGCGGCGCAGCAGCAGCCCGCTGGCCGCGAAGATCCAGCCGAGCCGCAGGACCACGCAGGTGAGGAGCGCGGCAGCGCAGGCGAGGGCGATCCGACTGGCGGGGAAGTCGCTCTTCCCGACCTCGGCGAGCAGCCAGTCGGCCTGGAGGCCGATCAACAGGAAGACCGTGTTCTCGAGGACGTAGGCGATGGTGCGCCAGTTGGTGCGCTCGGCGATCCGTGACTGCGCCGTCTGCAGGACCGGCGCGACGTGACCGAGCAACAGACCAGCGACCACGACCGCGACCACACCGGAGGCCTTGCTCTCCTCAGCCACGATGTACGCCGCGAAGGGGATCACCAATGAGATCGCGGTGTCCAGCAGCGGATCGGTGACCTTCTTGCGGATGAAGCCGACGATGACGAAGGTCAGGCCGCCGATCAGCGCGCCCCCGCCCGCAGCGACGACGAAGTCGAGACCGACCTTCCAGGCCGCGACACTCGCGCCGAGAGCGGCGACCGCCGTACGCAATGCCACCAGCGCACTCGCGTCGTTGAGCAGGGACTCGCCCTCGAGGATCGTCACGACCCGTCGCGGCAGACCGATCCGGCGTCCGATCGCGGTGGCGGCGACCGCGTCGGGCGGCGCCACCACAGCGCCGATCGCGAGCGCCAGCGCCCAGTGCAGGTCGGGGATCACCAGCTTGACCACCGCACCGACGCCCAGCGTCGTGAACGCGACCAGACCGACCGAGAGGAGAAGGATCGGGCCGCGATTGGCGTTGAAGTCGACCAGCGACGTGTTCACGCTCGCCGAATAGAGCAGCGGAGGCAGCAGGCCGAGGAGGACGACCTCGGGCGCGAGGTGCAGCTGGGGCACACCGGGGACGTACGACGCGGCAACGCCCACCACGACCAGGGTCAGCGGGGCCGGGATCTCGACGCGCTCGGACAGGGCCGTCACCGTCAGGACGACGACCGCGATGGCGACGAGCAGGAAGGCGATCTCCATCAGCGGGCTCCCGGTTCGGGCTGGTCGGGCAGGGGGGCGAGGGCACGGATCCGGGCGTCGAGGTCACGCCGCCCAGTGCGGGACACCACAGCCTCGATCACCTCGATCCCGCCGTTGGGCATCGCGAGTGCCTGGTCGAGCTCGGGGCGCGAGGTGACCCGCAGGTGCGGGATCCGGGCTGCCGCGCACAGGCTGGCCAGGTCGTGGCCGTGAGGCGTTCCGAAGAGCCTCTCGAAGGAGGCCGCGTGCGCCGCGTCGCCCTGTTCCAGCATCGAGAAGATCGCCCCGCCGTTGTCGTTGGGCACGACGATGGTCAGGTCCGGACGCGGTTCGTCGGGGCCGAGGACCAGCGCGGTCTGGTCGTGCAGGAACGTCAGATCGCCCATCAGGGCCAGGTTTCTGGTGCCGCCTGGTCGGCCGAGCGCCGCGCCGATCGCGGTGCTGATGGTCCCGTCGATGCCGGCCAGACCACGGTTGGCGATCACCTTGCGCCGAGTGCCGACCGCCGGCGGGCGGAGCATCAGGTCCAGGTCGCGGATCGGGCTCGACGCACCCACGACCAGGAGGCCGCCCGCGGGGAGGGCCGCGTGGGTGGCCGCCGCGACGTCGTACGGCGTGAGGGCGGGCTCGCCCGCGAGGAGCTGGTCGACCCGCCGGGCCAGTGCCTTGTCAGCGGACCGCCATTCGTCCAGCCAGTCCGAGTCGTCAGGAGATTCCGCTGCCCAGACAGGTGCCTCGACGACCGCTGATCCGTCCGGGCGAATCGGCCACACACCCTTGCCCGGCACCACGAGCACGTCGACGTCGGCCCGGTCGAGAAGCCGGGTCACCGGCCGGGAAAGAGTGGGGTGTCCGAAGACCACGACCCGCTTGATCCGGTCACCGAGCTCGGTCCCGAGCAGCAGCCGATAGGTCCGGACCGCGTTGTCGCCGGTGCGCGCGCCACTCGAGGGCTCGGCCAGCAACGGCCAACCCGCCGCCTCCGCGAGCTGCCGCGCGGGCGGTCCGGCGTCGTCCCCCGCCACCACCACGGTCCGGGGGCCCTTCCTCAGGGGGGTGGGCGATACTCCCTGCCGAAAAGCACCGTTTCGAGGTCCATTCTGGTGCTTTTCGGCCGGGACTATCGCAACGGGGGCCGGCGGCACCAGCGGAGCATCGAGCTGCAGGTTGAGGTGGACGACGGCATCCCAGGGCAGGGGGACCGCGTCGAGGGCAGCGATGGTCGCGACGTCGTACGACGTGACGAGCGGGCCGAAGATGCCCACCTGGTCGGTCGTCTGGTTGGCGCCGGTCCCGCGCAGGCGGGCTGGTCGGTCGGCGGAGACGACGACCAGGCCGACGCCGGAGTGGACGGCTTCGAGGACAGCGGGGTGGAGGTTGGCGACGGCGGTGCCCGACGTGGTCAGGACCGCCGCCCGGGCGTTGGACCGGGTGAGCCCGAGGGCGAGGAAACCGGCGGTGCGCTCATCGATGCGGGTGTGGAGGCGGAAGACGCCAGCTTGTGCGGCTGCCCAGAGCGCCATCGCCACGGGGGCGTTGCGCGAGCCGGGCGCGATCACGACCTCGCCGACCTCAGCCGCTCGGAGCCGAGCGACGAGGGCGTCGGCGAGTGCGAACGCCGTGTCCGCGGGGCGGTCCGGGCTCTGCGTCATGACCGTCGATCCTTCCGTACGCCGAGCACGTCCGCGAGCCGGGTCTCCCAGTGCGCGACCCGATCCGGCGAGGCGGCGAGAGCGTCCATCTGCACCGGATCGGCGATCGTCCGGGTCGTGGGGAGGAAGCCGTCGACGGGCAGCAGCGGCGAGTCCGTGACGTCGGCCGTCAGCAACTGCACGGTGGCGAGGCCGCAGGCATGGGGCAGGTCCGGCAGCGCGGCGGCCAGCGCCACCCCGGCGGCGATGCCGACCGAGGTCTCCAGCGCGCTGGAGACGACGACAGGAAGACCGATGCGTTCGGCGATCTCCAGGCAGGCTCGGACGCCACCGAGGGGCTGGACCTTGAGCACGGCGATGTCGGCGGCTTCGAGCTCCTTGACCCGGTAGGGGTCCTCGGCCCGGCGGATCGACTCGTCGGCGGCGATGGGGACGGACACCCGACGGCGGACGAGCGCCAGATCCTCGACGGAGGCGACCGGCTGCTCGACGTACTCCAGACCCCCGGCGGCCCGTTCCAGCCGGCCGATCGCGGCGACGGCGTCGTCGACGGACCAGCCGCCGTTGGCGTCCACACGCACCAGCCCGGACGGACCGAGCGCGTCGCGGACGGCCTCCAACCGGGCCTCGTCGTCGGCCGTGGTCTGCCCTGGCTCGGCGACCTTCACCTTGGCGGTGCGGCATCCTCCGCCCCGGACGATCTCGTGGGCGCGTTCGGGACCGACGGCGGGCACGGTGACGTTGACGGGCACGCGATCGCGCACGGGCGCGGGCCACAGACCGGCCGCAGCCTCCTCGGCGCACCGCAGCCACGGCTCCGCGACCTCCGGCGGATATTCGAGGAACGGGCTCCACTCCCCCCAACCGGACGGGCCTTCGACCAACGCAGCCTCGCGGACGGTGATGCCGCGGAACCTGGTCCGCGTCGGGATGGAGACGACACGCATCACGCCAGCTCCCGCAGGGCCTGGCGATCGGGCTTCCCGTTGGGCAGCAGCGGGATCTCGTCGAGAACCACGACCTGACGCGGCGCCCAGGCTCGAGGGTGGAGCGCGGCGACCCAGTCGCGGAGATCGTGAGCCTGCACCGGAGAAGAGGCAACGACGAACGCGACCACCCGGTTCCCCCACTCACCATCTGGTACGCCGAGCACCTCGGCTGCCGCGACCGCCGGGTGCTGCCGCAATCGCTCCGCGACGGCCGGCCCGGGCACGTTCAGACCACCCGTGACGATGACGTCATCGAGGCGACCGATCACCTGGAGACGCCCGTCCTCGTCCAATCTACCGGCGTCCGAGGTGTGGAACCAGCCGTCGACGAGAACGTCGCGCGTCAGGTCGGGCTGTCCGTCGTACCCGCTGAACAGGGTGGGGCCGGCGAGCCGGATCCGGCCGCCCTCCCCCAGGGCCGCGGCGACACCGTCGAGTGGAACGCCGTCATAGACGCAGCCGCCCGCGGTCTCGGCCGAGCCGTAGGTCGCGACGACGCGCACGCCGGCCTCGGCGGCCCGCAGACGCAGGGAGGCGCCGATCGGTCCACCGCCCAGCAACACCGTGTGCGCCCGCCGCAACGCCTCCACATCCTCAGGTGAGGAGAGCATTCGGGTCAGTTGGGTCGGCACGAGCGACACGAACCAGCCGTCCCCCTCAGGCCAGCCATCCGTGTCCAAGACGGAGGGTGCGTGACCCGCCACCAACGAGCGCACGATCACCTGGACGCCCGCGACATAGGTCGGCGGCAACGCCAGCACCCACGCACCGCTCGCCCCCAGACGAGCCGCTGAGGCCCGCACCGAGGCGAGCACCGCGGCCCGCGAGAGCCGGACCCGCTTGGGCTCACCGGTCGAGCCCGACGTGGCGATCACCAGCGCGACATCGTCGGGCCCTGCGAGCCACGCCCGCGTCTGAGCCACCACGTCGCTCGGCGTACCCGTTGGGGTCCAGAAATCCACCTGACAGACGCTAGGCCATGACGGAAGAATGACGTCCCGATGAGCACCCTCTCGGACAACCAGCGCGACGGCCAGCACGACGGCCAGCGCGACGGCCAGCGCGACGGCCAGCGCGACGGCCAGCACGACGACCAGCCCAGGGACGAGCGCGGCTTCTTCGCACGGCTGATGCCTCCGGTCGGCCTGCCCCGACGTCTCGCCACGCAGGGCATGCTCTTCTCCCTCGGCGAGAGCGCGTTCATGACCGGCAGCGCTGTCTACCTGACCAAGGTGATCGGCATGTCCGCCGGTCGCGCCGGCATCGCGCTGACCGTCATGGGCATCGCCCAGTTCCTCGTCTCCTATCCCGCCGGCCGGATCATCGACCGGTTCGGACCCAAGCGGATCTGGGCAGGGCAGGCGGTCGGACGGGCAGCGGTCTTCGCAGCGCTGCCGTTCGTCTCCGGATTCGGCCAGTACGCCGTCGCCGCGGCGTTGATGGGTGCGTTCAACTCGTTCGGCCGCTCCAGCAACCAGGCCTACGTGTACGACGTCCTCCCGCCCCAGACCCGGGTGGAGACGCAGTCCTACATGTACTCCTGGCTCAACATCGGCCACACCTTCGGCGCGATGATCGGTGGCATCGCACTGGCGACCAACAGCCTCGAGGTGATCCGGTGGACACCGGTCCTCACCGCCGTGGTGATGCTGTTCAACGCCTATTGGATCTCCCGACTGCCCGCGGCGCCGCACGACCTGCGCGCCTCGAGCGGCGAGGCCCGGGTCAGACCGACCGGTCCGGGACCACTGCGCAACATCGGCTGGATCTTCACGACCTTCTTCGTCGGCGTGCTGTGGACCAACCAGATCCTGCTCAACGTGGTCATCCCGCTGTGGTTGGTCGAGGCCACCGACGCGCCACACGTGCTGCTCGCCTGGCTGTTCGGCACCAACACGGTGCTGTGCATCTTCTTGCCGGCGTACACCTCCAAGGGGGTGAGGAATGTCGACGACGCCCTGCGCTACGTCTGGATCTCCACCGCGTTCTTCGTGATCTCGTGCCTGATCACGATGGCCACGCACTCGACGGTCGGCCTGATCACGGTGCTGCTCGTCTGGCTCGGTCACGTGACCGTCACGGGCGCCGAGCTCGCGATCTCCCCGGCCAGCTGGTCCTTCGAGGCGGAGCTGTCCGACCCGGACCGGCGAGGTGAATACCAGGGCGTCCAGGAGGTGGCGGGGGCGTTGGGCTTCCAGTGGTCCCCGGCGGTCTACACCTTCCTGGCGTTGAGCTGGGGCTCCGAGGGCTGGCTGGTGATCGCCGCGATCATCCTCGTCGCCACCATCGGGCTCGGTCCGTCCGTGCGGGCGGCGAGGCGCTTCGCGGAACAGAACTTCGCCAAGCCACCGGCCGGAGCGGCAGCCGAGGCGATGGGCACCGGGTCGTGAGGGACCGCCTGCTCCGTCTCGCGGGCCCCACCCCGCTGGTCCGCCGTCTGTCGTCACAGGCCGTGCTGTCCGCCTTCGGTGACGGCGTCTTCCTCACCGGAAGCGCGGTGTTCTTCACCCAGATCGTCGGACTGTCCGCGGCCCAGGTCGGCCTGGGGCTCTCCGTTGCCGGACTGGTGACCTTCGCTCTCGCCGTGCCGTTGGGCAGGCTCGCGGACCGGTACGGCGCCCGCCGGGTCTGGGCGCTGTCGTCGCTGGTCGAGGCACTGCTCTATCTCGCCTGGCTCGCGGTCGGCTCCCTGCCGGGGTTCATCGTGATGATGATCCTGCTCGAGAACGTCGGCTCGACCAGCCGATCGGCCCGCAACGCCTACCGTTTCGACGTCTTCCCTCGTGAAGAGCGGGTGTCGTCGAGTGCCTACTTCCGCGCGGCGCGCAATGTCGGCTACACCCTCGGCGCGCTGCTGGCCGGTGTCGCGCTGGCGACCGACAGCGACAACGTGATCCGTGCGGTCCCCCTCGCGACAGCGGCACTGCTGGTCCTCAACGCCGCGCTCGTCGCCCGACTGCCCCGGACGATCCACGAGACTGGCGTCGCCGAGCCTGAGGAGTCACCACTCGAAGCAGCCCTGGAGCACCACGGCGCCCGCAGTGCCCTGCGCAACAAGGGGTACGTCGTGACGTCGATCTGCGGCGGCATCCTGGGCACCCACCAGGTGCTGCTCAATGTCGTCATCCCGTTGTGGCTGGTCGAGCAGACCGACGCGCCCCACGTCCTGCTGGCCTGGCTGTTCGGGACCAACACGGTGATGGCAGTCGGGCTGCAGGTGGCCGCCGCCCGAGGCATCACCACGGTCGCGGACTCGTTGCGCGCCCAGCGCCGCGGAGCGGCCTTCTTCGTGCTGTCGTGCGGGATCATCCTGGTCACCCACGACACCGTCGGCTGGGTGACGATCGCGCTGGTGTGGATCGGCCATGTGACGGTCACGGGCGCCGAGCTGTTCGACTCGGCCGGCGCGTGGGGCCTCCAGGCGGAGCTGTCGGACCCGGAGCGACGCGGTGAGTACCAAGGTGTCTCGCAGCTCGGCTACACGCTCGGCACGGTGTGGGCGCCCGCCGCCTACACGTTCCTGGCGATGAGTTGGGGAGCCGTCGGCTGGATCGTCATCGGAGGCATCGTGCTCGTCGCCGCCGTCGTCATCCATCCCGCAGCCCACGCCGCCGAGCGGCACCTGACCCGGCTGGGGGTCACGAACGCCGCTCCTGCTTGAATCACCTGTGCCCTCCGCAACCCCCGCCCACTGGATCGCCGGCGCCCGACTGCGCACCCTGCCTGCCGCGGTCGCGCCCGTCCTCGTCGGCACCGCCGTCGCGGTGTACGCCGACAGCGCGGTGTGGTGGAAGGCGCTGCTCGCGCTCGTGGTCAGCCTCGCCCTCCAGGTCGGCGTCAACTACGCCAACGACTATTCGGACGGCATCCGCGGCACCGACGACGAACGGGTCGGCCCGTTGCGCCTGGTCGGGTCCGGCCTCGCCTCACCGGCGGCGGTCAAACGAGCCGCCTTCCTTTCCTTCGGGGTCGCGGGTGTCGCTGGCCTGGCCATCGCCGCCAGCACCGCCTGGTGGCTGCTCGCGGTCGGCGTGCTGTGCGTGCTCGCCGCCTGGTTCTACACCGGAGGCTCGAAGCCCTACGGCTATCTCGGACTCGGCGAGGTGATGGTGTTCGTGTTCTTCGGCCTGGTCGCCGTCGTCGGCACCACCTGGGTCCAGACCGAGACCTGGGGTCGTGCCGAGTGGGCATCCGTCGTCGCCGGCACCGGCATCGGCGCGCTGGCCTGCGCGATCCTGGTCGCCAACAACCTGCGCGACATCCCCACCGACACCGTCGCGGGCAAGATGACCCTGGCCGTGCGGCTCGGCGACCGGCGTACCCGAGTGTTCTTCGCGGTCCTGGTCGTTCTCGCCGCCGCGACCGTCGTCGGCCTCGCCGCCCTCACCACCTGGTGGGCGCTGTTCGGCCTCGGCTTCCTGCTCCCTGCCCGCGCCGCCACCCGGATCGTCCTCGGCGGCGCCCAGGGCCCCGCACTCATCCCGGTGCTGCAGAAGATCGGTGTCGCCGAGCTGATCTGGGCCGTGCTGGCAGGCGTCGGTCTCGTCGTTGCCTGAATCCAGCGGTTCCGGCAGCGGGGTGACGCTGGTCGCCCGTGAACCCAAGGTGGGCGGTCAGTTCGGCTTCAACCCGGCTTTTACGAGGGACGTCGGCGATCCTTACATGCCCGGCGGTCGCCTTCTGGTCGACGGGCGCACCGTGGGCTGCAACAACCGTGCTGCCAGCACGGTTGTGACGTCTTTCAGTCGCGTTTACGTGTCACAGTCGTGCGCCCTGCATGGTTGTGACGGCTGAAGCCACCAGCAAGTCGACCGCGGCCGGGGCCCACCGCTGACCTCCCTCGTAGCTGCCGAATGAACCGCAACCGTCCGCTACCCGAAACCCACCGGCATGCAGCGGCAGCCCTCCTGCCCGAACCGATGAGGTCAGGCGTCGTCCTGATCTTCTTTGGCCCGCATCTCCTCGAACTTCTGGCTCATCCGGCCGGCCCGGCCCTCGACCTTCGTGGCGAAGGCGGAGCGCTGCCGCTCGAGCAGGACGTACGACGCGGCGCCGCTGAGCAGGAAGGCGATCACGGCGACCCACAGCACGTTGAAGGTGTCGCTGAGCAACGTCCAGACGCCGAGGACGGCGAGGAAAGCTCCGACGAACAGGCCGATGCGCAGGGCGGTGTAGATCCAGAACTCCTTCACGCATCCAGACTAGGCGCGAACCGACAGCACCCGGTCATCGGCAACCGGTCACCGCCTACCCTTGAGGGGTGAAGGTGTTGCTGGTCATCCTCGTGTTCGCCGCGGCGACGTACCTCGCGGTGCGTTGGATGCAGAGCCACGGGTACGCCGAGCAGCCGAAGCCGCGTCCCACGAAACCACGCCAGCCCACGCGTGTGATCGCCCCGGACGACGACGAGGGCTTCCTGCGTGAGCTCGACCGGCAGCGCCGCCAGCAGCCGCCGGACAAGCCCGAGGCGTGATCGAACCCGCAGAATCAGGCGGGTCGTTCAGCCACCCACCAGGACGGTCGCTCCGTCGACCGCGTCGACGATCCGCTCGACGGCGTACGAGTGCTGGCTGGTCGTGGAGAAGTAGTTGATCCCGATGAAGTTGAACCACAGCGTGGCGACACCGACGAGGGCGAGGGTGGCGGCCTTGCGGCCCTTCCAGCCGGCGGTGGCGCGGGCGTGGAGGTATCCGGCGTAGACGACCCAGGTGATGAAGGCCCACACCTCCTTGGGGTCCCAGTTCCAGTAGCGTGACCAGGCCTCGTGGGCCCAGATCGGGCCGGTGATCAGCACGGCGAAGGTCCAGAGCGGGAACGCGAAGGCGTGCACGCGGTAGGCGAGCCGGTCGAGGGCGTCGAGGCCGGGGACGCGGGCGATCCAGCCGGACAGAGGCCGACCCTCACCGTCGCCCGCCACGGCGGCACGCCGCTCGGCCCGCATCCGGACGAGGTACATGCCCGAGGTGATGCCGCCGAGGGTGAACGCGCCGGTGGCGATGACGGCCGACACGACGTGGATCACCAGCCACGGTGAGTTGAGGGCCTCGGTCAGGGGCGCGACGGCGTCGTAGAGCCAGATCACGGCGACCATCAGCACGGTCAGCACGAAGCCGACGACGATCGGGCCCATCCAACCGAGTGCGAACTTGCGGTAGAGCACGACGTAGAGCAGCGCGACGACGAAGGTCCCGGACAGGGTGAACTCGTACATGTTGCCCCACGGCACCCGGTTGGGGTCGGCGGCCATGCCGCGACCCAGCAGGGCCACGAAGTGGGCGGCGACGGCAACGGAGGTGAGCAGGATGCCGAGACGTCCGAAGAAGGCGACCCACTCGTCGCGAACCTTCTCACGGACGGCGACGAGGCCGCCCGCCTCTGCTCCCGCGGCGCCTGAGCCGACGAGTTCGCGCTCCCTGGCCGGCTGCCGCAGGGAGGCCCACTCGGCGACGTAGACGACCATCGCCAGGAAGTAGACGATCCCGGCCGTCGCGACGGCCACGTTGCTCAGGTTCTCCCATGCGGTGTTGCTCATGACGTCCTCACTGGTGGCTGGTCCTTCTGGAGTTGCTCGAGCAGTCGGGCGAGGACCTCGTCCATGTCGCCGTTGCCGGATCGGTCGAGTACGCCGACCTCGACCCGTGCCCCCGATTCTGCCTCTGCCGCCGCGACCGCTCGCACCCACACCCGGCGGGGACGCAGGAAGAGCGAGGTGCACAGACCGATGAGGGCGAGGATGACGCCGATCAGGGCGACCTCCTTGCCGGGGGTCTGGCTGATCTGGACCCGGATCCACGGGTCGACGCGGTCGAAGGTGACGGACCCGAGGCCGTCGGGCAGTTGGACGGTGCTGCCGACCTGGAGGTCGACGCGCAGCGGCTTGCCGTCCGGCTTCTTGATCTGGGTGGCGTTGGCCTTGTCGAGCACGTAGATCGACTGGGAGGCGCCGTTGTCCATGCCGAGGTCGCCGGTGTAGGCGAGCATCGACAGGGTCGGGTTCATGTCGTCGCCGAAGATGGTGACGGGGTTGCCGTTCACCATCTCGAACGTGGGATAGAACATGCCCTCCAGCCCGATCTGGCCGGGCTTGGCCGACGGGCACTTCACGACGCCGTACGACAGGAAGCTCGCATCACGGGGCAGGAAGACGGTCGGCCCGGTGCACACGACCTGTCCCGACCCGTCGCGGATGGTGATGACCGGGGCATAGCCGTGGCCGATCAGGAAGACGTCGGTGCCGCCGAGCTGGAGGGGATGGTTGACCCGCAGGTCGTACTTCTTGTCAGCGCCGTCGCCGATGCGATAGGTGACGTCGGCGTCGAACTTGCGCGCCTGCCCGAACCGAGGGCCGTCCTTGAGCCACTCGACGTCGAACTTGTCGACGCTGAACCGGAAGTTCTGCATCTGGTCCTGACGGAACAGACTGCCGGGCTTGAAGTCGTCGTACTGCGTGAGGTTGTTGCTGAACGTCGTCCCCACCGGAATGATCACGCCGCCCTGGTAGCCCCACAGGCCGCCCATTGCGAACCCGGCGAGCACGATCA
>JASLDK010000239.1 GCA_030145945.1 Nocardioides sp. | reverse complement strand
GCAGGCCCTGATCGCCTACTACCGGGCTCACCGCTGATGAGCCCCGACGCGATCCCGGACACCTCGTCCGAGGAAGCCGACGGTCGAGCGGGTCTCGCAGCGGGTTGACCGGCGGCGGGGTCGGCTCGTCGGACGAGGTGTCCGGGGTCGCGTCGGGGCTCATCAGCGGTGAGCCCGGTAGTAGGCGATCAGGGCCTGCGTCGACGCGTCCTGTTCGGCGAGGGCCTCGGCGTCACCGGACAGGGCGGGGCTCACCTGCTGGGCCAGCTGCTTGCCGAGCTCGACGCCCCACTGGTCGAAGCTGTCGATGCCCCAGACGACCCCCTGGGTGAAGGTGATGTGCTCGTAGAGCGCCACCAGCTGGCCGAGGACCGAGGGCGTCAGCGCGGGCGCCATGATCGAGGTGGTGGGCCGGTTGCCGGGGAACACCCGCGCCGGCACGATCCGCTCAGCGGTGCCCTCGGCGCGTACCTCGTCCGCGGTCTTGCCGAACGCCAGCGCCCGGGTCTGGGCGAAGAAGTTGGCCAGGAACAGCTCGTGGACGTCGATGTCGTGGCCGTCGACGCTGTCGGTGAGCGGGTACGACGGCTCGGCGAACGCGATGAAGTCGGCCGGGATGAGCCGGGTGCCCTGGTGGATGAGCTGGTAGAAGGCGTGCTGTCCGTTGGTGCCGGGCTCGCCCCAGAAGATCTCGCCGGTCGCGGTGGTGACGGGGCTTCCGTCCCACCGCACGCTCTTGCCGTTGGACTCCATGGTGAGCTGTTGGAGGTACGCCGGGAAGCGGTGCAGCAACTGGGCGTACGGCAGCACGGCGTGGGTGTCGGCGTCGAGGAAGTTGACGTACCAGACGTTCAACAGCCCCATCAGGGCAGGCACGTTGGACTCAAGCGGCGTCGACCGGAAGTGCTCGTCCATGGTGTGGAAGCCGCTCAGGAACTCCGCGAACCGTTCCGGGCCGATCGCGACCGCGAGCGAGGTGCCGATCGCGGAGTCGACGGAGTAGCGCCCCCCCACCCAGTCCCAGAAGCCGAAGGCATTGGCGGGGTCGATGCCGAAGGCGGCGACCTTGTCCAGCGCGGTCGAGACCGCGACGAAGTGCTTCGCGACGGCTCCGGCCGCCTGCTCGTCACCGTCGTCGATCGCGCCGCTCGACCTGAGTCCGTCGAGCAGCCAGGTGCGGCACAGCCGTGCGTTCGTCAGCGTCTCCAAGGTGCCGAACGTCTTGCTCGACACGATGAACAACGTGCTCGCCGGGTCGAGATCCTCGAGGGTCCGGGCGGCGTCGGTCGGGTCGATGTTGCTGATGAAGCGGCACTCGAGGCCGTCCTGCACGTAGGGCGCCAGCGCTTCATAGGCCATCACGGGTCCGAGGTCCGAACCGCCGATGCCGATGTTGACGATCGTGCAGATCCGTCGACCGGTGGCCCCCACCCACGAGCCGTCGCGCACCGAGTCCGCGAAGGCGTAGACCCGACGGAGCACCTCCTGGACGTCGTCGACGACGTCGTGGTCCGGACGCGCCCGGTCCTCGACGTCGGCGTCCGAGGGCTGCCGCAATGCGGTGTGCAGCACCGCGCGATCCTCGGTGACGTTAATGTGCTCGCCGCGGAACATCGCGTCGCGGCGTCCCTCGAGATCCACCTCGGAGGCGAGGGCACGCAGCGACTTCCAGATCTCCGGCGAGACGAGGTTCTTCGACAGGTCGACCCGGAGGTCGCCAGCCTGCAAGGTCGAACGCTCGACCCACGCGGCATCGGTGAGCATCCGCCGCAGGTCGGGAGCGAAGCTCGAGGCCAGACCCGCAAGCTGCCCCCAGGCCTCGGTCGTGGTCGGGTCCAGGGGCGTGGCACTCATCGGCTCAGGCCCCGGCCACCGCGGCCATCTGCGTCCTGACGGTCTCGACCAGCTCGGTCCAGGAGACCTTGAACTTGTCGACACCCTCCGTCTCGAGCACCTTGAAGACGTCGTCGAGGTCGATGCCGACCGCGACGAGCTGGTCGAAGACGGCCTGTGCCTCGGCACCCTTGCCGCTGACGGCGTCGCCGTTGTTCTCGGCCACGAGCTCACCGTGGTCGGCGAAGGCCTGCAGCGTCTTCTCCGGCATCGTGTTGACCGTGTCGGCGACGACGAGCTCGGTGACATAGAGGGTGTCGGAGTAGTCCGGGTTCTTCACACCGGTCGACGCCCACAGCGGACGCTGCGGGTGAGCACCGTCAGCGGCCAGCGCCTGCCAGCGCTGCGAGGCGAGGACCTCCTCGAAGGCGGCATAGGCGAGCCAGGCGTTGGCGACGGCGGCCTTGCCGCGCAGCGCCAACGCCTCGTCGGTCCCGATCTCGTCGAGTCGGGCGTCGATCTCGGTGTCGACCCGGGAGACGAAGAAGGACGCGACCGACTGGATCGTCGACAGGTCGATGCCAGCGTCCTTCGCCTGCTCCAGGCCGGTCAGGTAGGCGTCCATGACGGCGCGGTGACGCTCGACCGAGAAGATCAGCGTCACGTTGACGCTGATCCCGGCAGCGATCGTCGCCGTGATGGCAGGCAGGCCCTCGAGGGTGGCAGGGATCTTGATCAGCGCGTTAGGCCGGTCGACCGCCTTCCACAACGCCTGCGCCGAGGCCATCGTGGCGGCCGTGTCGTTTGAGAGCGGCGGGTCGACCTCG
>JASLDK010000185.1 GCA_030145945.1 Nocardioides sp. | reverse complement strand
CCACCTCACCTGGCGCAGTGCGCAGAGCGGCGGCGAGGCCGTGCACCATCTCTCCGCGTCGAAGCGGAGGAGATGACCTGTGGTCGAGCGCTGTGACGTCGCCGTCGTGGGCGCCGGTCTGGCCGGACTCGCGGCGGCGACGCGACTCCACGACGCGGGACTCGACGTCGTCGTCCTCGAGGCCGGCGACGCAGTGGGCGGGCGGATCCGCACCGACCGGGTCGACGGCTTCCTGCTCGACCGAGGTTTCCAGGTGCTCAACACCGCCTACCCGGCCGTACGACGGCTGCTCGATCTCGATGCACTCGACCTGTGCGTCTTCGACCGCGCCGCCCTTGTCCACGTGGACGGTGAGAACCACCGGCTCGGAGATCCCCGGCGCGAGCTGATGGCGGTGCCGAAGGCGCTGACGGCTCCCGTCGGTGGGATGCGGTCCAAGGCCGTGCTCGCGGCCTACGCCGCCATGGCCGCGCTGGGACCGGTGGCCCGGATCAAGGCGCGGGAGGACCGATCCGCGGCGGAGCACTGGGCCGCGATGGGCATCGACACCACGACCGTCGATTGGGTGCTGCGGCCCTTCTTCAGCGGAGTCCTCCTCGAGGAGGAGATGACCACCTCGTCCCGATTCGTGGACCTGATGCTGCGCATGTTCGCGCTGGGCGACTCGACGTTGCCCGCTCTCGGCATGCAGCAGATCCCCGATCAACTTGCCGAGCGCCTCCCTGCGGGCAGCGTCCGCCTCGGTGCCCGGGTCACGGCGGTGACGCCCACCCGGGTGACGACGAAGGACGGGAGCATGAACGCCCGGGCCGTGCTCGTCGCGACCGACGCGGATGCCGCGGGCAGGTTGGTCGATGGCCCGCTCGAACCGACGCAGTGGAAGGGCGTCACCACGATCTATCACTCCGCGCCGGCGTCACCGCTGGACCGGCCGACCCTGGTGCTCGACCCCGGCGACAGCCCGATCAACAACACCGTCGTCATCACGGCTGCGGCGCCGTCGTACGCCCCAGCAGGACGCTCTCTCATCGCGACCTCGCTCGTGCACGGCGAACGGAGCGAGTTCGACGAGCGAGCCGTGCTGGACCGGCTCGGTGTTCTCTACGGCACGTCGACCGCCGATTGGGAGCAGATCGCGACGTACGCCGTCCCGCAGGCACTGCCTGCGATGCCCGCGCCGCATGCGTTCCGCTCGGCGGTCCGCGTCGGTGGTGTCTACGTCTGCGGCGATCACCGCGACACGAGCTCGATCCAGGGTGCCCTCGTCTCGGGCGAGCGGGCCGCGCAGGCCGTGCAGGCTGACCTCGGGATGTGATGCGCTCGCCGTGTCGGACGCGCAACTCCGGGTACGGCGAGGGATCAATGATCACGACACGGAGGAGTAGGACCATGGGTACTTCCCTGACCACCGGCGCCGAGAACGTCACCGACAGCAAGGCCGGGGCTGCGCAGGTCCGCAAGCGGATCGCCTTCCTGGTGGCCGCCGAGGGCATCGAGCGAGTGGAGCTCGACGAGCCCTGGAAGGCGGTGGTCGATGCCGGCCACGATGCGGTGCTGATCAGCCCGGAAGCCGGACAGGTGCAGACCTTCGATCATCTCGACAAGGCAGCGACCCGTGACGTCGACGTGAGGGTTGCCGAGGTGGACGCCGGGGAGTTCGACGCGCTGGTGCTCCCCGGCGGGGTCGCCAACCCGGACGCGTTGCGCACCGACGAGGCCGCTGTGAGTTTGGTGCGGTCGTTCATGGAGTCGGGCAAACCCGTCGCCGCGATCTGCCATGCGCCGTGGACGCTGGTGGAGGCTGACGTCGTCCGTCACCGCCGGCTCACGTCGTGGCCGAGCCTGCAGACGGATCTGCGCAACGCCGGCGCGACCTGGGTCGACGAGCGCGTCGTCACCGACGGCAACCTCATCACCAGCCGCAAGCCCGACGACCTGCCGGCCTTCAACGGCGCGCTGCTCGAGGCGATCGAGCACGGCGTCGACTCGGCGAGGTCAGCTGAAGCCTGATCGGCAGCCCATCAGAGCTCGTCGAGGATGCGCCTGCGCTGCTCGTCGTACTCCTCGGCGGAGAGCAGGCCACGGTCCCGCAAGGCCGCGAGCTTCGCCAGTCGTGCTTCCGGATCGGTGCTTGTGGGCCAGGTCGAGGTGCCGGCGGGCTGTTGCTGTGCCGCCTTGAAGGCCCGCTTCCGTGCCGCGTCGTGCGCCTTCACGCTGAGCCGGTCGTCGTCCTTGTCGAACTTGACCTTGCGGTCCTTGGCGCGGACGAAGACCGAGACGGTGTTGCCGATGTCGGGTGGCCAGAAGTTCGTCGCGATCGTCGGCTCCTTGACGGTGGCCCGGAAGGTCTCACCGGACGCCATCCGTACGTCGGCGACGTAGGTGTAGGTGGCCACCGACCCGTCGCCGGAGAACTTCGCGTCGCGAAGAACGATCTTCGCCTCGGCCTTGTCCCACTGCTGTCCGAACACGTTTGCACCTCACTCCTGGTCGAATCCTGGTCCGCCACCAGTCGGGAATCCCCGCCGACCGATGGCGCACCGTACCGCAGGCCCGGTACTCAGACGCCCACGCGCAGATCCGGAGGGAACACCACTCGGGTGACGTCTCGGTGGAGTCGTCCGCCACTGGACGATCAGTGCTCCAACTAGGCTGGAGCCGTGACGGAGGACGCGACCGAAACACCTGCCAGGGATCGTCAAGAACGCATCCTGGATGCGGTGATCCAGTTGCTGTCCCGGGGCGGGATCTCCGCGGTGAACATGCGGGCGGTGGCTCGCGAGGCCGGAGTGTCGCTGGGGCTGGTGAACTATCACTTCGCCGAGAAGACCAGCCTGGTCGCAGCTGCGCTGCGCAGGGTCGAGGAGCAGGACATCGCCATGCTCGAGGCCAACGACGAGTTGCCGCCCGAAGCTCGGCTGCGGGTGGTTCTCGGACGGGTGGCACAGCCGGAGTACCTGAACACCGAGTACTTGTCACTCCGGCTCCAGTTGTGGGCGTTGGCCGCCGCGCATCAGGAGTTCGAGCTGATCAACAGCGGTGCACAACAGCGCTACCGCCATGCGCTGGCGGAGTTGATCGGCGCAGCGCGGCCAGACCTGTCCGAGGCGGAGTGCGGCCGACGTGCCGCTGACGTCGATGTGGTGCAGAACGGGCTGTGGTTGACGGCGCTGCTCGGCCTCGACGCGCGGTCGGTCACGCGCAGTGTGGAGCGCTGCGAGGAGATCGCCTTGGCGAATTAGAAGCCGACTGGACAAATGTTCAGAACGAGATTGAACGTTTGTCCAGTCGGTTCTACGCTGCCGTCATGACCCTCGTCTCGGCCGCCGACATCGACCGGATCGCCACGGGCTACCACCCGGACCCCGCGCAGTCCTGCTCGCTGCACGCGGAGGCTTACACCGATTCACGGTGGGCCGAGATGGACGTGGTGGCGATCTTCGCGCGGAGCTGGCAGTGGGTCTGTCACGGCGAACAACTCGGCGCACCTGGCAACTACGTCTCGGCGACGGTGGCGGGGATGCCGGTCGCCATCGTGCGTGACCGGGACGGCGGGCTGCGAGCGTTCTACAACGTCTGCAAGCATCGGGCACACGAGCTGCTCGCGGGATCGGGGACGACGCGCAGCATCGTGTGCCCGTACCACGCGTGGACCTACGGGCTCGACGGACGGCTGAAGGCCGCCCGGCGCGCGGACCGGATGGCGACCTTCGACAAGGATGAGATCTGCCTCGACCAGGTTCAGGTGGAGGAGTTCGGCGGGATGGTCTACGTCAACCTCGACCCGAATGCGCCATCGCTGGGCGAGCAGGCGGGCGACCTCGCCGAGGACATTGCCCGGTGGGCGCCCGACGTCGCCCGACTGACCCACGCGAAGCGGATCACCTACGACGTGGCGTCGAACTGGAAGAACGTCATCGACAACTTCCTCGAGTGCTACCACTGTCACGTCGCCCACAAGGAGTTCGTCGACCTCGTCGACATGGACACCTACGAGGTGCGTACGCACGGGATCTGGTCGAGCCACTTCGCTGAAGCGGGCAAGCACGCGAACGCGGCGTACGACGTCTCTGCGGCGTCGGTCACCGAGCACGCGGTGTGGTGGCTGTGGCCGAACACCTGCCTGCTGCGCTATCCCGGGCGCGGCAACTTCATGGTCTTCCAGGTGGTTCCCGTCGGCCCCGACCGGACGGTTGAGACGTGGGACTTCTTCCTGGAGACCACTGACCTCCTGCCGGCCGAGGAGGAGTCGGTCCGCTACATCGACGAGACACTCCAGGTGCAGGACATCGCCATCGTCGAGAGCGTCCAACGTGGGATGCGGACCCCCGCCTTCGAGCAGGGGCGCATCGTCTACGACCCTGCCGGCTCCGGACTCTCCGAGCACGGTGTCCACCACTTCCACGGCCTGGTGCTCGACGCGTACCGCGCCCTGGTCGAGTCGCAGACCGCCGTCACCGTCTGAGGATTCTGAGGAGAAGTCGTGTCCGAGCCGATCATCATCACCTGCGCGCCGACAGGTGGAATCCACACGCCGACCATGTCGCCGCATCTACCGATCACCCCCGAGGAGATCGCTCGGGCCTCGATCGAGGCCGCGGATGCGGGCGCGGCGATCATCCATCTGCATGCCCGCAACCCCGAGACCGGTCAACCGGATCCGCGGCCCGAGCTGTTCGCCGACTTCATGTCCCGCATCGCCGGGCAGTCCGATGTCGTCATGAACGTCTCCACGGGTGGCGGACTCGGGATGAGTCGCGAGGAGCGGCTGCGCGCCGCGACGGCGACCTCGCCCGAGATGGCTTCGTTGAACGTCGGTTCACTCAACTTCGGCATCTTTCCGATGGCCGCCAAGTACGACCAGTGGAAGCACGACTGGGAGCCAGGGTTCCTGGAGATGACGCGCGACTTCATCTTCAAGAACACCTTCGCCGACCTCGAGTTCGTCGTGAAGGAGCTCTGGCAGGGCCATGGCACCCGCTTCGAGTTCGAGTGCTACGACCTTGGCCACCTGTACAACCTCGCCTGGTTGATCGATCAGGGCTGGCTGGAGCCGCCGTACTTCGTACAGATGGTCTTCGGCGTCCTGGGCGGCGTGGGCGCGGACCTGGACAACCTGGTCCACATGCACACCATCGCCGAGAAGCTCTTCGGTGACGACTACGAGTGGTCGGTCCTCGCTGCCGGGCGCCATCAGATGCCGTTCGCGACCCAGGCCTCGATGCTGGGCGGCAACCTGCGCGTCGGTATGGAGGACAGCCTCTTCATCGGGCCGGGGGAGCTCACGCCCTCCAACGCCCACCAGGTCACGAAGGTCCGGGGGATCGTCGAGTCCCTCGGCCGCACCGTCGCGACACCGGCCCAGGCTCGTGAGCGACTCGGACTGAAAGGCGCCGACCATGTCACCGTCTGATCCTGGAGTTGGCGTGGGAGCCGCGCCCGTCGCGGTTCTCGGCACCGGCCTCATCGGCCGCAGTTGGGCCGCACTCTTCCTCGCCGCGGGCAGGCCGGTTCGGTTGTACGACGCCGATCCGGCCGCCGAGTCCCACGTCCGGGAGTCGCTCACCACGGCGTGGCCCGTGCTGCGCACTCTCGGCCTTGCCTCGACTGACGCACCCGAGGCGGACCTGACGGCCTGCCCGTCCGCCGCGGAGGCGGTCGACGGATCGGCGTTCGTACAGGAGAGCGTGCCCGAGCGTGTCGCGGTCAAGCATGCGCTGTATGCCGAGGTCGAGGAGGCACTGACGTCCAACGCCATTGTGGCCACGTCGGCGTCCGGTCTGACCCTCAGCGAGCTGCAAGGCGGCTGGCGGGACCCGAGTCGCTTCGTCCTCGGCCATCCGTTCAACCCGCCCCACCTGATCCCGCTGGTCGAGGTGATGGGCAACGAGCGGACGGCACCGGGCGTCGTCAACGTCGCTCGCGCGTTCTACGAGTCGGTCGGCAAGGTGACCATCGAGGTTCGACGCGAGGTGCCTGGTCACGTCGCCAACCGGCTGCAGGCGGCTTTGTGGCGCGAGGCCATCCACCTGGTCAACGAGGGTGTCGCGACCGTTGAGGACGTCGACAAGGCCGTCTCGTCCGGTCCTGGACAGCGCTGGGCCGCCCTGGGGCCGACCCACCTGTTCCACCTGGGCGCCGACGAGGGGCTGGAGCAGTTCTGTGAGCACTACGCCGACAGCTTCAATCGCTGGTGGGACGACCTCGGGACGCCCCACCTCGACGAGGAGACGGTCGAACGGCTGGTCGCAGGCCTGGCTGACGCCGCGCCGTACGCCGACCTCGAGGCGCGTCGCAATGCCCTGGTGACGGCCGTCGTGGCGGCCACCCACGGTGCCCGGTCGGCGACCCTTCGATCTGGGGCTTGACCTTGACGTAGCGTCAACCCTCGACGCTGGTTTCATGACCAGCAGCACACCAGCAATCTCGATCGTCGGACTCGCGAAGTCCTATGGCGACCACCCAGTCCTGAACGGTGTCGACCTCGACGTCGCGCGAGGCACGATCCTCGCCCTTCTCGGATCGAACGGGGCAGGCAAGACCACGGCCATCAAGATCCTCTCCACCCTCCTCAGGGCCGACGCCGGCACGGCAACGGTCAACGGGTACGACGTCGCGACCCAACCTGCGGAGGTCCGCGCTTCGATCAGCCTGACCGGGCAGTTCGCCGCCGTCGACGAGATCCTCACGGGCCACGAGAACCTCGTGCTCGTCGCCGAGTTGCGGCGAGTCGCGAATCCTCGTCAGGTCGCTGGCGAGCTGCTCGATCGGTTCGACCTGTCCGCCGCGGCCGACAAGCGGGTCGGGACCTACTCCGGCGGTATGCGCCGACGGCTGGACATCGCGATGAGCCTGATCGGCGAGCCACCGATCATCTTCCTCGACGAGCCCACGACCGGCCTCGACCCTCAGTCGCGGATCGAGGTGTGGAACACGGTCAAGGCGTTTGCCGACGCAGGCACCACGGTGCTGCTCACGACCCAGTACCTCGACGAGGCCGAGCAGCTCGCCGACCGGATCGCGATCCTGCACGGCGGAGTGATCATCGCCGACGGCACGCTCGCCGAGCTCAAGCAGCTGCTCCCGCCCGTCAAGGTCGAGTACGTCGAGAAGCAACCCACGCTCGAGGAGATCTTCCTCGCCGTCACGAAGGAGGCTGCCCGATGAGTGCTTCGGCCCCCCTCGTCACCACCCGCGTCCTCGGCGACTCCGTCGTCATGCTGAAGCGGTCGCTGCGCCACATCGTGCGCAGCCCCGACACGATCATCACCACGGCGATCACCCCGATCGCCATGCTGCTGCTGTTCGTCTACGTCTTCGGCGGCTCCATCGACACCGGCGGGGGAGCGGGCGCCGGCGGCTACGGCGTCTACGTCACCTACCTGCTCCCCGGGATCCTGTTGATCACGATCGCGTCGGGCGTCGCCTACACGTCGTACCGGCTCTTCCTCGACCTGCAGAGCGGCATCTTCGAGCGCTTCCAGGCGATGCCGATCGCTCGTTCGGCGGCTCTGTGGGGGCACGTGCTGACCTCACTCGTCGCGAACCTCATCTCGCTGGCGCTCGTCGTCGCGGTCGCGCTGGTCATGGGGTTCCGGTCGGGAGCGGGTGTGCTCGCATGGCTCGCGGTTCTCGGGATCCTGGTGCTGTTCACGTTGGCGCTGACCTGGCTGGCCGTGAGTGCTGGCCTGGCCGCGAAGTCCGCCGACGGGGCAGGTGGCTTTGCCTACCCGCTGCTCTTCCTGCCGTTCCTGAGCTCGGCGTTCGTGCCGACCGAGAACATGCCCGGACCGGTGCGCTGGTTCGCCGAGAACCAGCCGGTCACGCCGATCGTCAACACGCTGCGCAACCTGTACGCCGAGCAGCCTCTGGGCAACGATGGTTGGGTCTGCCTGGCCTGGCTGGTCGCCATGGTGGTCGTTGCGTTCGCCCTGGCGATGCGCACCTACCGGCGCAAGCTGGCCTGAGAGGCTGGCTCCGTGCTCACGATCAGCCAGCTCGCGTCGTACGCCGGCGTCACGGTGCGGGCGGTCCGCTTCTACCACCAGAAGGGGCTCCTGCCCGAGCCCGAGCGCGACCACTCCGGCTATCGGCGGTACGACGCCGGCGCGGTCGTCGAGCTGATCCGGATCCGCACGCTCGCCGAGGCCGGCGTACCCCTGTCGCGGGTCAAGGAACTGCTCGCCGCCGACGCCGAGGAGTTCGCGACGGCGGTCGAGGACATCGACCGCCGTCTGCGGGCCGAGATCCGCGAGCGGCAGTGGCATCGGGAGCGGATCGCCCGCCTCGCCGCGGGCGACAGTCTCGCGCTGCCGCCGGAGGCCGTCGCCTACCTGGAGCGGTTGCGCGCGCTGGACATCCCCGAGCGGATCATCGACGGCGAGCGCGACGCGTGGATCCTGGTTGCAGCGCGACTCCCGGAACGCATGGGCGCCTACATCCAGAGCAAGCAGGACCAGCTCGATGACCCCACCGTGGTCGACTTCTACCGCCAGATCGACGACATTGTCCAGTGGGAGCCGGGTGACCCCCGTCTCCCGGCCGTCGCCGACCGACTGGTCGCGCAACTCGACGCTGTCCCGGAGGAGGAGTGGAAGGCCTTCGCCGAGGACAATGCGATGAGCGATGACCTCGTCCAACTGCTCGACGACTGGTTCCTCAGCAACATCGCTGTCGGTGCCGAGCTGATGGCCTTGGTCGAGGAGCGTGGCTGGACCGGGTGGACCCGTCTGGAGCGGACCGATCTCGTCGGTGATGGGACGACTTCGCGTGGGCGAATCGATGTGTCTTGAGCGTGCCGCTGACCTCGGCAGATCCGAACTTGTCGTCTGGCAGGCTCCCAGCCATGAACGCAAGGGACACCGTGGCTGTCGACGTACCTCAACTCCGCGTCGTACTTGACGGGCTCCTCGAGCAGGTCGAGTGCGAGTTCGGGAGACAGGTCCGCATCGGCCATGACCACTATTGGCTTGTCGAGCTGGCGTCCGCCTTCAGCGCTGACCTTCGCCCGCCGACGGAGGGCGATGGCGATCTGGGTGTCGGCCAAGTCTCCGATGACGTGGGGTCGATCGCCGAAGCCGCTCTACAACTCGATCGGGAGGGTCGAGTCGACTCGCTGTGGCACGAGTTGGAGCACGCCGTCGGCCTGCTCCGTGCATTGGCACGCGTCGATCTTCCGGATCACGGTGAAGTCTGACCTTCTCGACGCGCACGACCGGATCGCGATCGGGGGTGAGCACTTCCGTCCCGCATGCGGCTGTCGGAATGCCTGTAGGCCGCTTAGCGTTCTTCCGCGCCCGGTCGTAGCGCGCCGGAAAGGAAGGCTTCGTACGCCTCGCGAGCATCGTCGTCGATCGACGTTGTGCGTGGGCCGTATCGGGTGTCAGTACGGTCACGCTTCGGCCCGGAGAGCCAGAATTCCTCGCCGGAGTTCACGTCGTAGAAGTTGGCGTCTCCTCTGCTGGCGTACTTGCGCAGTTCGCGGCCGCGGTATCGCGCGGTCTTCCAGGAACGGTTGAACTCGACCCAGCCGATCCAGGACGGGCCCCGATCAACATCGAAGCCGGTCTTCAGCTGGACGAACATCAATCGGCGTGCCACAGGCCGATCGTCTCGCGTCCGTCATCCGACTCGCACGCGATTTTGGCTGCGCCACGCACAGAGCTCGCGGCACGCCACTCAGACGTCGTTTCGGTGAAGTCGTCCGGAGTCGATCTGGGCGACGAGAGCTCGGTCGTTGGTTAGTGTCGGATGGGTGGAGCATCTCCCTCCTGCCGTGACGGCATGGGCGGCCAGCCTGAGCGACGTGAGCTGGGTGAGCGACCTGTGGGTGGCGGGCTCGCTTGCCACCGGCGACTACATCCCCGGAGTCAGCGACCTGGACCTGGTGGCTGTCGTGGACGGCTCGGTGGATCCTGGTCGCCTGGCACGACTGGTGGAGCTCCACGAAGCGCTGGACGAGGGACCTGCGGCTGGGACTGACCTCGGATGTGTCTATGTCGAGGAGGCTCTGCTGTCAGATCGGGCAGCCATGCACCCGACCTGGACGCACGGCAGCCTGGTCCGGCGGGTGTTGTCGGGCGTCACCCGCGCCGAACTGGTGCGCGACGGTTACGAGCTGTCCGGCAGAGCGCCGAACACGGTCCTGGCGCCGGTGACCGACGATGACGTTCGAGAGGCGGCCCGCCGTGAGGTGTGCGGCTACTGGGCGTGGGCTTCGCGCCGTCCCTGGATATGGCTGGACCCGGTGATCGCTGACCTGGGGCTCACCTCGATGGCGCGCGGGCGGGCCGCCTTGCAGAGTGGGCAGTTGGTGACCAAGTCCGACGCAGTGGAGCTGATCAGCGCACCCGAATGGCTCATCGACCAGCTGCGACGGCGACGCCGAGGGGAGATCGTCGTCTCACCGAGAGTGCGCTCGGGATGGATTGCCTGGAGGGACGCGCGTCGGACCGTGCGTGCATGCCGAGCGCAGCCCAGCTGACGCGATCTCCACGGTGCCGGGCTGGCCAAGGCGCGCTGGGGCAAGTTGAACGCGACTTCACGGCAGCCCAGATGATCGATTGCATACCCTCGCGTATGTGATTGCTCGTCGGACGCTCAAATCTGGCCCGTACTCGCTTGAATTCTCTGAGGTCTACACGCGGCTGTGGGATGTGGCAGAACACCTCGGTGACGCTCTACGCCGATCAGGGCGTCGATCCGGTTGGTCTCGCACCAGGCGAACCACCGGCGCAGCTGGTAGGCGTACAGGTGGTGAGTGGGTCCGGAATAGCGGGCTAGGAACGAGACGGCGGCAAGTTGCGCGGGCGTCATGTTGGCAGGCTGGAACGGCATCAGCTCGCGGGGTGCGTCTTGGTTGGTCATGGAGTTCTCCGCGGCGATGCCGGGGTGACCTGCCGTGCTCGCCGTCGACACGACGAGGTCAGAGAATCGACGCTACGCGCAGCAGTGACACCCCACGGTGTGGATGAGTCGGCTGCCACCAAGCCGCGCAAGCGGCGGAATGACGCGTGCGTCTAACCAGGCCCAATGGACGTCGCTGCATGTCACAACCGCGACACATCGGGACCGGCCGGGTAAAGGCTCCCGAGGCCCGTCGTCAACTGAAAGGGTCACGTCCCACAACTGGTGCTTCCCTTCGCGCACCATGAGTTGCGTGACCACGCATTCAGGCCAGGCGTCGCGCCTGCGCTTGCTTCTTGACTCCAACGTCGTCATTGCGGTGGAGCCTTACGAGGGCGTGCTCGAAACAGGAATACGAAGCGGCGCAAGGCTTCTTCGCCTCGCCAATGAGCAGGGCCACCTTCTTTGCGTTGCTGCCGCAACCCGCGACGACCTACTCCGGGTGAAGGACCCGGCGAAGCGCGCGCAGCGTCTTGCTGAGCTGGAAAAGTTCCACGTGCTCCAGGAAGTTCCCGTCTCGGACTCTCTGGTCGATCTGGCCGGCAATAGCGCCGAAGGCAGCAATGACCACCGCGACTTGCGCATCATCGCTGCCCTGTACGCCGGGGCAGCGACACACCTGGTTAGTGACGACTACAAGCTGCGCAAGCGCGCCGAGCGTGCGGGGCTCGCCGAACGAGTAATGACCCTTGAGGATGCGGTCGGTCTTCTGGTCCAGTTCGCGCCGGCCGAGGTCCCTCCTCCGCCGAGAGTCACCAAGCCAGCGACCTACACGCTGCGTACCGACGATCCGATATTCGACAGCCTGCGTGGCGACTACGACGGCTTCGACGCATGGTTCGAGAAGGTCCGTGCTGAAA
>JASLDK010000183.1 GCA_030145945.1 Nocardioides sp. | reverse complement strand
GACTCGACGGTCCACGAGAACACCACGACGTGCTCGACGGTGGCGAGAACGGGCGCCGCGACGAAGATCCCGGTCAGCAGCAGCGCATTGGAGACCGCCACGGCGTCGATGACCCAGAGCAGGGTGACCAGCAGGACGACGTACCCGGCCTCACGCCCGGAGGGCGGTTCCGCACGACGCTGGCGGATCCATGCCCGCACACCTCCGCGGACGGGCGGCCTGGCGGGCGGGAGCGGCGCAGCGCCGGGCTGGATCAGCCGCAGGCGTCGGCGTTCCACGGCGAGAATCGCCAGACACAGCACGGGGGTCGCCGCGATCAGGACGAACCCGACGACCACGACCGCGGTGAGCGCTCCGACGAACAACACGGACAGCAGGACGACGAAGGACGCGAAACCGATGCTCGCCGTGCCGGCCAGATAGGCCAGCGAACGCCAGGGCCAGACAGAGAGCAGGAATCGGAACGGATTGCCGCGCAGCGCCCCCCACGCGGAATCCGACATGCGGCCAGCCTAGGGAAGCGCAGGGACGCGTGGGGTAGCGCACGCGCTACCCCTGGTCTCGCGCACAGGCCCGTGTGCCGGGCCAAGGACACGACGAGGCTCGAGCCATGACCACAGCGACACTCGCCCCTCCCGCGGTCGTCCTCGACGGCCTCGCCCGCAGCTATGGCTCCCGGTCCGGACGGGTCGACGCTCTGCGCGGCGTCACCCATGCATTCCCGTCCGGCACCTTCACCGCGATCATGGGTCCCTCCGGCTCCGGCAAGTCCACGCTGCTGCAGTGCGCGGCGGGCCTGGACCGGCCGACCGGGGGCCGGGTTCTGCTCGCCGGGCATGATCTCGGCCAACTCCACGAGGCCGCTCTGACCCGGCTGCGCCGCAGCGCGATGGGTTTCGTCTTCCAGGCCTACAACCTGCTGCCCGCACTCACCGTGCACGACAACGTGGCGTTGCCGGCACGCCTCGCCGGTCGACGGCCGGGGCGTGCCGAGGTCGCCGCGGCACTGGCGCGGGTCGGCATGGACGCATACCAGCGGCGCCGGCCCGCGGAGCTCTCCGGCGGCCAGCAGCAGCGGGTCGCCATTGCTCGCGCGCTGGTCACCCGACCCCACGTCCTCTACGCCGACGAGCCGACCGGGGCGCTGGACCGCGGCACCGGCCGGCAGGTGCTCGAGCTGCTGCGCTCGAGCGTCGACGAGATCGGCCTGACCGTGGCGATGGTGACCCACGATCCGGTCGCGGCGTCGTACGCCGACGAGGTTCTCTTCCTCGAGGACGGGCTCCTGGTCGGGCGGTTGACCCATGGCAGCGCGGCCCAGATCTCCGCGGCGATGAGCGAGCTCGAGAAGTGAACGGCATGACGATCCACCTCGGCCTCAGCTCGGTGCGTCAGCACCGCGCGTCGTACGCCGGCTCGTTCGTCGCAGTGGCGTTCGGCGTGGCCCTGATCGCAGGGGTCGGTCTGCTGACCGCGTCGGCCGATGCCGCAGGCGGGGCCTACGAGGACGCCTTGTCACTGCTCGGTCTGATGGCGGGATTCGCCGGCTTCATGGCTGTCTTCGTGGTCGCGAGCACCTTCGGCTTCACGGTCACCGCCCGCCGACGTGAGCTCGGACTGTTGCGACTGATCGGAGCCACTCCCCGACAAGTACGCCGTCAGGTGCGTGTCGAGGCGCTGGTGGTCGCCGTCGCGGCGGCCCTCGCGGGGGCGGCGGCCGGCCCGCTGGTCGCGCTCGGGCTCATCGCGCTGCTCGACGCCCAAGGCGTCACCCCTGATCGGCTGCCCCTGACCTGGACCCCGGTCCCCCTCGTGATCTCGGCAGGTTGCGGCATCGCCGTGGCCTGTCTCGGCGCGTGGGCGGCTTCGCGACGGGCGGCCAGGATCGCACCGGTGCAGGCGCTGCAGGAGGCGGCCGACCTGGGCCGCCGGGTCGGCGTGGTGCGCGGCACCATCGGCGCACTGTGCCTGGTCGGCGGTCTCGCCATGTTGGTCGGGATCCGTGCCGGAGACCCGGTCCTGGCGATGCTGCTGGCGATCACGGTCCCCGAGCTGATCGTGGTCGGTCTCGTGTGCTGGGGACCTGCACTCCTGCCGGCGCTGGTGCGACTGCTCACCTCACCGATGGGCACCCACCCCGTGCTCGGCCTGGCTCGGCAGAACGTCGGCAACCAGGCCCGGCGTACGGCGTCGCTGGCCGCACCCGTGCTGGCCATCTCCGCGATCGCCGGCTCACTGATCCTCACTCTCAGCTTCGCCGCCGACTGGGACCAGGGAATCACCCGGCATCAGCTCGCCGCGCCGATCGTCGTCACGGACACGAAGAGTGCTCCTGCGGCCCCCATCGGGGGCAAGGTCGACGGACGCAACGCCGTCGGGCTGGCGACGACCGGCGAGATGGGAGAGGTCTGGACCGCCGAGGGCATCGACCCAGCGACTGCGACGGCGACCCGTGGCATCCGAGCTCACGAGGGCGATCTGAGCCGCCTGGCCGGGCGGACCATGGCGATCAGCCGCTCCGCGATGTTCGATGTCGGATTCGGACTGGGCTCGCGGGTCGAGGTGCGCTTCCCCGACGGCACACGGATGCGGCTGCGGGTGGTCGCAGTGGTCGACGACGCCGCCACGCTCCACGAGGACCTGCTCCTCCCGCTGGACCTCGCCCGGGCTCACGGCGCACGAGCGACCGGCACCTGGTTCGTGCTGCCCGCAGCCGGTGACGATCCCGCCCGGGTGAGCGCGGAACTGCGGCGTACCGGACCCGGCGACGTGCTCTCCGCCGACCAGTGGCTCGGCCGCGTCGACCGGGCGCAGCGCACCCAGAACCGGCTGGGCCTGATCGCGATCCTCGGCCCCACCGGCCTCTACGCCGGCATCGCGATCGCCAACACCCTGCTGATGGGCGTGCTTCAGCGCCGACGCGAGCTCTCCGCTGTCCGACTGATCGGCGCAACCGCGCAGCAGGTACGCCGGATGATCGTCGCCGAGGCGGTGATGGTGGCCGGTGCGGCACTGTTGCTCGGCACCGCGGTCACCGCGACCGTCGCGATCCTGCTTCGCGCACCGATGACCGCCGGACTCGACGACGTGCCCCTCACGGTGCCGTGGCTCAGCCTCATCGCCATCGCCGCTGCCTGTGTCGTGGTGACGGTCGGTGCCGCGGTGGCACCCGTAGGCTGGCTGCGTGCGCACGGATCGCTTGCTCCTCATCACCAACAGTGACGCGGGTACGGCGGACCAGGAGGCCGTGGACTCCGCGCTGACGGTGCTGCGGGCGAGGGCCGAGGTGGAGGTGCGCGGCACGTCATCGCCGGACGAGCTCGACGAGGTGCTTGCCTCGGCCGGCGACCGCACCGTCGTGGTGGCCGGCGGGGACGGCAGCATCCACGCCGTCGTGCAGGCCCTGCACTCCCGTGGCGACCTCGAGGGACGCACCCTCGCCCTGATCCCGCTGGGCACCGGCAACGACTTCGCCCGCACCCTCGACCTGCCGCTCGATGCCGCCGAAGCCGCGCAGGTCGTGCTCGACGGCATCGCCCGGCCGACCGATCTCGTCGTCGACGAGGACGGCCAGGTGACCGTCAACAGCGTCCACCTCGGTGCCGGCGCCGAGGCGGGCAAGCGCGGCGCACGCTGGAAGGCCCGGCTGGGCAAGGTCGGCTACCCGATCGGCGCTCTGGAGACCGCCCTCAACCCGCCGACGCTGCGGCTGCTCGTCGAGATCGACGGACAGATCGCCGTCGACGTCGACAAGCCCGTGCTGATGGTCGCCGTCGGCAACGGCGCCTCGGTCGGCGGCGGCACCGAGCTCACCCCCGACGCGGAACCTCACGACGGGGAGGTGGACGTCCTGATCGCCACTCCGCTGGGCACGCTGGCGCGGCTCGGCTACCTCCTCCGACTCCCCTTCGCGCGGCACGAGGAACACCGCGACGTCCGCATCCTGCGGGGGCGCACGGTCCGGGTCACCGGCACCCCGTTCGACTGCAACAGCGACGGGGAGATCGACGGGCCGGTGCGGTCCCGGACGTGGCGTGTGCTGCCGTCGGCGTACGCGATGGTGGTTCCGCGCGGCTAGCGCAATAACGTTGGCCCCGTGGCACGAGGACAGCAGAACCAGCAAGAGCCCGCCGACTGGGTGACCCGGACCGCCGACCTGGCGCTGCGGCACGCCGAACAGGCCAATGGCGGCACGCTCCCCGACCTGGTCACCTGCGCCTCCGGCATCAGCCCGTCAGGGCCGATCCACCTCGGCAACCTGCGTGAGTTCCTCACCGTCCACTTCGTGACCGAGGAGATCCGCCGCCGCGGGATCAACGTGCGCCACCTGCACAGTTGGGACGACTACGACCGGTTCCGCAAGGTTCCCGCGGGCGTCGACCCGAGCTTCGCCGAGCACATCGGCAAGCCATTGACCGCCGTCCCCGACCCGACCGGCGAGTTCCCCAACTGGGCCGAGCGGTTCAAGGCACCCCTGCGGGCCGCGCTCGTCGAGATGGGCTGCGAGATGGTCGAGGTCGACCAGACCGCGATGTACCAGGCCGGCACCTACCGCGAGCAGGTCCTCACCGCGATCCGCAAGCGCGGCGAGATCGAGACCGTGATGTCCCGGTTCCGCACCAAGAAGGTCGAGGGTGCGGAGGACTCCGAGGAGTCCACCGCCGAGGAGGAGTCCACGGGGCAGGGCACGGGCCATGACGGTGACCTCGACTCCCTCACCAGATTCCCCTACAAGCCGTACTGCCGCGGGTGCGGCCGCGACACCGTCACCCTGACGTCGTACGACGACGACACCACCGACCTCGCCTACACCTGCGATGCCTGCGGTGGATCGTTCGTCACCAATGTCGCCACCCAGAACGAGGGCAAGCTGGTCTGGAAGGTCGACTGGCCGATGCGCTGGACGTTCGAGGGCGTTCACTTCGAGCCCGGCGGCGTCGACCACGCCTCCCCCGGTTCGTCGTACACCGTGGGCAAGGAGATCGTCGGGCCGATCTTCGGCGGCACCGCGCCGTCGTTCGTCGGCTACTCGTTCGTCGGCGTCGCAGGCATGCCGAAGATGTCGTCCTCCAAGGGTGGCGTCCCGACCGCGGCCGAGGCACTGCGGATCCTGGAAGCACCCATCCTGCGCTGGCTCTACGCCCGCCGCCAGCCGAAGCAGGCCTTCAACGTCGACTTCGGCCAGGAGGTGCTCCGGCTCTATGACGAGTGGGACGCGCTGACCAAGAAGGCTGCGATCCCCGAGAAGCGCGACGCCGCCGTGCTCGCCTGGGAGCGGGCATCGGCCACCTCGACGGCGGGGACGCTGCCGACGCCTGCTGTCGTCGTACCGTTCCGGATGCTGTCGTCGGTCGCCGACGTGACTGCCGGGTCCCGTGAGATCACCGCACGCACCGTGGGCGCGTCCGAGGCAGACCTCGCACCGCGCCTCGACAAGGCCGCCACCTGGATCACGGACTACGTCGACCCGGAGGACCGTACGACGGTCCGCGCGGTCGCCGACACCGCACGGCTGGCGTCCCTCTCGGAGCAGGAGCAAGCCTGGATCGGGCTGCTCGTGAAGCGCCTCGCCGCGGCCTTCACCGCCGCCGACCAGGCGGACGCGCTCACCACGCTGATCTACGGCGTGCCCAAGCTCGGCCGCGGACTCGACGTGACCGATGCTCCGACCGATGAGGTGAAGGCCGACCAGAAGGCGTTCTTCAAGCTGCTCTACGAGCTCCTCGTGGACGCCGAGCGCGGCCCTCGGCTCCCCACCCTGTTCGCTGCGCTGGGCCAGGAGAAGGTGCGCGCACTGTTGCTCGGCTGAGGAAGTCGAAGATTTCCCGCAGAATCGCGTGATGGAACGCGGTCGGCTGCGTCAGGTCCTGTGTACGTCTCGGAGTACACCCACGAGGAGATCTGATGCAGACCAACCTGAGCAACAAGCACCGCGCGAGTCACCCCGTCCCGCCGCAGGAGCGACCGGCTGCGACGCGCGCCCACCGTGCGTCACGGACAGCTGACCTGCCGATCGCCGGCGCACTCGGCCTGATCCTGCTGCTGGTGGCCGCCTATCTCGCCGTCAGGGGTTGAGATGAAGTTGTGGCTGTCGTCGCTCGCCGCCGTCCTGGACATGCTGGGGCGCGAGCGGTTGCGGTGGGCGCACCGCCGGTGACCGCTGTCGCCCCTCACCCGATGGAGCGACGCCAACGCTGCCACCAGCGCAGGCGCGGGTAGGAGGGCACGCTGCGCTCGGTCGGGTGCTCGGCACGCACCGCGTCCCGCGGCTGCCGCAGGTTGCCCCGCTCGACCCTGCCGACGATCCGATAACGGGTGGCGGCGTCGATCTCTCGGGCCTGCACCCACATCGGCTGCGCACCCGGCTCGACAGTCCTGCGGACCAGTCCGAGCCGGGTGAGATGGCGCAGGTGCCCCCGGATCGAGTCGGGTGAGATGCCGGCGTCGGCGGCGAGCTGGTCGACCGTCTTGGGCGTGTCGACGGCCAGGTAGACCCACCACACCCGCGGACCGATCCGCGGCAGCTCCGCCACCAAGGATCAGCCGAGGAGTTCGTCGTACGCCGTCGGGCTGGAGTCCCGCAGGAAGGCAGCGCAGCGCTCCCACTCCTCGGTCTCACCGATGGCGCGCGCGGACAGGGCGAGCAACGCGAGCGCCCGGAGGAACCCGCGGTTCGGCTCGTGCTCCCACGGGACCGGACCGTGACCCTTCCAGCCGTTGCGCCGCAGCATGTCCAGCGAGCGGTGGTAACCGACACGTGCGTAGGCGTAGACGGTCACGTCGTCCTCCGCGTGGTCCTTGGCCTCCTCGGCCAGCGCGGCCCAGGCAAACGGCGAGGCCGGAAGGCGGCGTACGACGGAAGCGGGCTCGTGGCCGTCGGCGAGGAGTGCCTCGGCGGGGTCGACGGGGAGGTGGGTCGGGGGCGGGCCGGCCATCAGGTCGGCGCCGGGCGTGATGCTCATGGCGACATTCTTGCTCGCCGGGGAACAGGATGTCGGTGCCAGGGTGTTGACTCCTCTCGTGACCGAGACCGCATCCCCGCAGTCCACCGCCGAGGTGGCGAACCCCTGGCCGGCGCTGTGGGCGCTCGTCCTCGGCTTCTTCATGATCATGGTCGACACGACCATCGTGACCGTCGCGACGCCGGCGATCATCGAGGACCTTCATGCCGAGGTGAACTCGGTCGTCTGGGTGACCAGTGGCTATCTGCTCGCCTATGCGGTGCCGGTGATGATCACCGGGCGACTGGGCGACCGGTTCGGGCCGAAGAACCTCTACCTGACCGGCCTTGCCGTCTTCACCCTCGCCAGCCTGTGGTGTGGCCTGACCTCGAGCATCGAGGCCCTGATCATCGCGCGGGTCGTGCAGGGGCTCGGCGCCAGCATGATCACGCCGCAGACGATGGCGATCATCACCCGCATCTTCCCGTCCGACCGGCGCGGCCAGGCGATGGCCCTGTGGGGTGCGACGGCAGGCGTGGCGATGCTGGTCGGTCCACTCCTCGGTGGTGTCCTGGTCGACGCGTTCTCGTGGGAGTGGATCTTCTTCATCAACGTGCCCGTCGGGATCGTCGGCATCGCCCTGGCGCTGCGCAACGTCCCGCGACTGCAGACCCACCCGCACGCCTTCGACTGGCTGGGCGTCGTGCTCAGCGGCGTCGGCATGTTCCTGCTGGTGTTCGGCATCCAGGAGGGACATCAGTACGACTGGGGCACCGTCACCGGCTTCATCACCGTCCCGATGCTGATCGTGGGCGGGATCGTCGTCCTCATTGCGTTCGTGGTGTGGCAGCGGCTCAACACGCGCGAGCCGCTGGTGCCGTTGAGTCTGTTCCGTGACCGCAACTATTCATTGGCCAATGTCGCGATCAGCACGATCAGCTTCGCGTTCACGGCGATCGGCTTCCCGCTGATGCTCTACGCCCAGCTGGTGCGTGGCTATTCGCCGACCCAGTCGGCGTTGTT